>CAIPGJ010000642.1 GCA_903864555.1 uncultured Pseudomonadota bacterium
CCTATTTTGCCTTAGACGAAACGGTCACATATCCAACCGGATGTCCTGCGTCGGGACACCGTTCTGGCTGTCTTCGTTTCGTCCCGCTGTTGTCCCCAACGGGTTCTACGATTGCTTCACGATCAGCGCGTCCACGGCGCGAATCTGTCCGCCCGAACAGATGAGCGGATTCACATCCAGCTCGGCGATCAGCGCCTTCTGGTCATCGGCGAATTCGGACAGGCGCACGATGATGTCGGCGAGTCTGCCCTGGTCCACGGGCTCGGCGCCGCGGAACCCCGTGAGTGCCGCCTGGCCCTTCAGTTTGCCCAGCATGGCGCGCGCCTCGTGCGGCGTCACTGGGGCCAGGTCCAGGGCCGTGTCCTTCAGCAGTTCCACCAGGATGCCGCCCAGGCCGCAGACGATGAGCGGGCCGAACAGCGGATCGATGCGCGCGCCCACCATGACCTCGGTGCCGGCCGACACCATGGGCTGCACCAGCACGCCGTTGATGCGCGCATCGGGTGCGTGCTTCACCGCATTGGCCATCACCGCTGCCCAGGCGGTCTGCACCTCGCCGGCGGTCTTCAGATTGAGGCGGATGACACCGGCTTCGGTCTTGTGTGGCAGGTCCGGGGACTCCACCTTGATCGCCACCGGGAAGCCCAGCGACTGCGCCGCACTGGCGGCTTCGGCCGCGGATTGCACCAGTTGCTCGCCCACCACCGGCACGCCATACAGGGCCAGCACGGCCTTGGCTTCGCGCTCGGTGAGGGTGCGGTTGGGCGATGCCTCAATCAGCGCGGCAGCCTTGCCTTTCGCATCGCCCGGCGACAGCCGTACCAGCCGGCGCGGGCCGAGCTTCTCACGCTCGCGGCGACGATCATCCTGCTGGTGCCACAGCTTGAGTGTCTCCATGCAGTTGTCCATGGTGAAGAACCACTGCAGGCCGCGCTCCATCTCGGCGAACTCATTGCCCGGGCCGCCCACCCAGCCACCGATGAAGGGCAGGCAGATGGGTTTCCCGAGCTTCATGCCGATGCCGGCGATGCTCTGCAAACGGCCACGCGTGGTGACCTTCACGCTCAGTTGCGGGATGACGATGGCGCTGTACTGCGGCGCCGACAGCATGGTCTCCACCGCAATCGGGTAGCCGGTGGGGTTGGCTGCCACCATGGCGGTGAGGTCGCAGGGATTGCGCAGGGCGCCGAACTCCGGCACGTAGGGCCGCAGTTTCGCCTCCAGTTCGAGACCCAGTTCCGGCATGGCCAGGCCGTGTGCCTCGGCGGCGTCGGTGGCGGCGATCAGCGAGCCGCCCGAGCCACCCATGGCGGCAATGCCGCGCGCGGCGGGCGGCGCCGTGACCTTGGAGAGGAAGGTGGCGGTCTCTAGCAGGCGCTCGATGCTGTGGACCATGACGATGCCGGCGCGATCGCAGGCGGCGGCATAGGCGGCCATGGAGCCGGCCAGCGAACCGGTGTGCGATAGGGCGGCCGCCGCACCGCCTTCGCCGGTGCCCAGCTTGCAGATCACCACCGGCTTGCCGGCCCGCCAGGCGATCTCGCCGGCCTGCAGCAGTTGCGAGGGATCGTTCAGGCCCTCGAGGATGCAGGCCACCGCGCCGCAGCCCGGGTCCTCGGCGAAATAGCTGATCAGGTCGGTGATGTTGACGTCGCAGGCATTGCCGCAGGCCACCACATGGCTGATGTTCATGCCGCGGCGCACCGACTGCGACAGCGAAAAGCCCATGGCGCCGGACTGCGAGACGATGGCGATGCCGGGGTAGGGCGGTGGCGCCAGTTCCATGTCGTGCGTGGCGAAGGACACCATGGCCTGCGCGCCGAAGTTGGCAAAGCCCATGCAATTGGGGCCGATGATCTTGAGGCCGGTTTCGCGCGCGATGGCGACCAGTCGCGCCTGCGCCTGGTCGCGGCCGGGGATGCCGGTCTCGAAATAGCCCGAGGCAAAAATCACCACGCCGCCGACACCGGCCCTGGCGCAGTCGAGCACGGCCTTCTCCACGCCTTCGCGCGGCAGCGCGATGATGGAGCAGTCAGGCACTTCGGGCAGGGCCGTTACCGAGGCATAACAGGGGTGCTCACCCAGCTTGTCGTACTTCGGGTTGATGCGGTAGATGTTGCCGGGAAACTGGTTGCGGATCAGGTTGGTGACCGAATTCGAGCCGAAGGCCGCGGCATTGGTGGACACGCCGATCACGGCGACGCTTTTCGGATTGAACAGGCGGTCCATCTGCTGGTGACGGTAGACGCCGCGATACGCAATGGTCATTGCATTCCTCGGTTGTGCGGGTATTCAGCTTCCGTCTGGCGCGCCTGCGGTGGCGGGGCCGCGATGGGGGGGGCGGGGTGCCCGGAGGCGGACTGATTATGCCATCGCCCAGCGATGATGCGGCCTGTTGAAAGCGGTTTCTGTGGCGCGGAAATGTGGATGCGGCGAACGGTTTATATAAAAACAGAAATGATTTGATCGGCGCGCCAGCAAGCAGCGGGTGTTAACCCCTTTGTCGGTTCTTCGTCGATTTCCGGGGATGGCATTGGCAGCAAGCTTGGCAGGCCCGGCGGTGTAAACCCCCTGGTCAAAGGTTCTTCCTCGATCTCCGGGGATGGCATTGGCAGCAAGCCTGGCAGGCCCGGTGGTGTAAACCCCCTTGTCAAAGGGGGCCGACTGGCCGCAGGCCAGCGGGGGGATTTTGGCCCGCCAGGCTGGTCTCATGGCCTTTTGCTGACATTGCAAGAACCCTGCGCACGGCTGTTGCCTTGCCGATGGGAAGCACCGGAGGATACTCAGGGCTCGCATCCGGTCACGACGGGCGAACGTTGAAGGCAGCGGGAGAAAATCCCCCCGCTCGTTCGCTGCGCTCACGAGTCTGAA
>CAIPGJ010000643.1 GCA_903864555.1 uncultured Pseudomonadota bacterium
CCTGGCCAGCGCCTGCGCAATGCCCAGGCCTATGCCACTGGTGGATCCGGTGATGACGGCGACGCGGTTGCCCATGCAGGCAGCTCCTATTGAGGGGGGGGCGGGGTAGCCGGGGCGGCGGGTGTGGCAGAGGCAGCCCCAGGCGCTGACCGTGCCGTTGCCTGAGGGGTCGCGGAAGCAGCCGGCGCTTTGGCTGCGGATTTCGCCACTGGCTTGGCAGGGCGCGATGGTGCTGTCTGCACCGGTACTGCAGGCGGTGCGCTGCTGCCTGGCTGGACAATCTGGAAGAAGACTTCGTCCTGGCGGATCATGCCCAGTTCGTAGCGCGAGCGTTCCTCGACAGCCTCGAACCCCTGCTTGAGGTCGCGGACTTCGGCATCCAGCGCGCCATTGCGCTGGCGCAGCTTGTCATTTGCCTGCTTCTGCAGCCCGACCTGGCGGTCGAGTTCCCAAACCCGCAACCATCCGCCCTTGCCCAGCCACAGCGGATACTGAATGACGACGATGAGGAAAGCCAGGGCAAGGGCAACCAGGCGCATGATGGACCGGGATCGGCGTCCTTATCCGCGCAACTGGTAGAACGCGTCGCGTCCGGGGTAGTTCACGCCTTCGCCGAGGTCTTCCTCGATGCGCAGCAACTGGTTGTACTTGGCAACGCGGTCGGAGCGCGACAGCGAACCGGTCTTGATCTGGAGCGCATTCATGCCCACGGCGATGTCGGCGATGGTGGTGTCCTCGGTTTCGCCGGAGCGATGCGAGATCACCGAGGTGTAGCCGGAGCGCTTGGCCAGCTCGATGGCGGCGAAAGTCTCGGTGAGCGTGCCGATCTGATTGACCTTGATCAGGATGGAGTTGGCGATACCACGCGAAATGCCTTCCTGCAGGATGCGGGTATTGGTGACGAAAAGGTCATCACCCACCAACTGGACCTTGCGGCCGAGGCGGTCGGTGAGGCCCTTCCAGCCATCCCAGTCGGTTTCGGCCATGCCGTCCTCGATGGAGACGATGGGAAATTTGTCGGCCCAGTTGGCGAGGAAGTCGGTGAACTGAGCGGAGCTCAGTTCCAGGCCTTCACCCGAAAGGATGTATTTCCCGTTCTTGTAGAACTCGGAGCTGGCGCAATCCAGCGCCAGCACAACGTCATTGCCAGGCTGGTAGCCGGCCTTGTCGATGGCTTCGAGGATGAGCTGTATCGCCGCCTCGTGATTGGCCAGGTTGGGTGCGAAACCGCCTTCATCACCGACGGTGGTGGACATGCCCTTGCTGTCGAGCAGCTTCTTCAGCGACTGGAACACCTCGGCGCCGCAGCGCAGGGCGTCGCGAAAACTCTGCGCGCCCACCGGGACGATCATGAACTCCTGGATATCCAGGCGGTTGTTGGCATGCGCACCGCCATTGATGACGTTCATCATGGGCACCGGCATCTGCATGGCGCCCGAGCCGCCGAAGTAGCGATACAGCGGCAGGCCGGACTCCTCGGCAGCCGCCTTGGCCACGGCCATCGAGACGGCCAGCATCGCATTGGCGCCAAGGCGTGCCTTGTTGTCGGTGCCATCGAGTTCGATCAGGGTCTTGTCGATGAAGCTCTGCTCCTGGGCGTCCAGGCCCATGATGGCTTCGGATATTTCGGTGTTGATGTTCTCCACAGCCTTGAGCACGCCCTTGCCGCCATAGCGGGTGGCATCGAGGTCGCGCAGTTCCAGCGCTTCGCGGCTGCCGGTGGAGGCGCCGGAAGGAACGGATGCACGACCCATCACGCCTGATTCAATCAGCACGTCGGCCTCCACGGTGGGATTGCCGCGCGAGTCCAGAATTTCCCTTGCAACGATGTCGACGATGGAGCTCATGGTTCTACCCTGTAGTTGAATGCTTGTTCAGATTACTGCGCCTGCTACCTATGCTGCTCTTCCAGCCCGCGCCGCTTGACCAGCGCGTCAATGTCCTTGAGTGTCGTCAGGAGCGACTTCATGCGCCCCAGCGGCCAGGCATTGGGACCGTCGGACATCGCCTTGGCCGGGTCCGGATGGGTTTCCATGAACAGCCCCGCAATGCCCACGGCCATGGCCGCGCGTGCCAGCACGGGCACGAACTCGCGTTGCCCTCCGGAGACCGTGCCCTGCCCGCCCGGCAACTGCACCGAATGGGTGGCATCGAAGACCACCGGGCAACCGGTGTCGCGCATCACCGCAAGGGAGCGCATGTCCGACACCAGGTTGTTGTAGCCGAAGGAGGCGCCGCGCTCGCACACCATGATGGTGTCGGAACTGGAAGCCTCGCGCGCCTTGTCGACGACGTTTTTCATCTCCTGCGGCGACAGGAACTGGCCCTTCTTGATGTTCACCGGCCTGCCCGATGCGGCTACGGCATGGATGAAATCGGTCTGGCGGCACAGGAAAGCCGGTGTCTGCAGCACATCGACGGCGGCAGCGGCGGCCGCGATCTCGCCGATCTCGTGCACGTCGGTCAGCACCGGAACGCCAATGGTTTTCTTCACGTCCTGCAGGATGGCCAGGCCCTCGTCCATGCCCAGTCCGCGGAAGGACTTGCCGGAACTGCGGTTGGCCTTGTCATAAGACGATTTGTAGATGAAGGGCACGCCCACCGCTGCGGCAATCTCCTTCAGCTGGCCGGCGGTATCCATGGCCATCTGCCGCGACTCGATCACGCAGGGACCGGCGATGAGGAAGAAGGGCTGGTCCAGCCCGACTTCGAATCCGCACAGTTTCATGCCGAGACCGGCGCCTTGGCGCTTTGTTCCTGGCGCTTGAGGGCTGCCTGGACGAAGGACGTGAACAGCGGATGGCCACCACGCGGTGTCGAGGTGAACTCCGGGTGGAACTGGCAGCCCAGGAACCAGGGGTGCGCCGGCAGTTCGATCACTTCGCACAGACTTTCGGCCTGGGTCAGGCCGGAGATGCGCATGCCCTTGTCCTTGAGCCGGTCGATGTACTGGTTGTTCACTTCGTAGCGATGGCGATGGCGCTCGTTGATGACCTCGGTACCGTAGATGTTGCGTGCCAGGCTATCGGCCTCCAATGAGGCGGCCTGCGCACCCAGGCGCATGGTGCCGCCCATGTCGGACTTCTCGGTACGGCGCTCGACCTGTCCGTCGCGATCCTGCCACTCGGCGATCAGCGCGATCACCGGATGCGGCGTGTCCGGATCGAACTCGGTGGAGTTGGCCCCGGCCAGCCCGCAGACATTGCGCGCATATTCGATGACGGCCAGCTGCATGCCGAGGCAAATGCCCAGGTAGGGAATGCCGTTCTCGCGTGCCAGCTGGATCGCCTTGATCTTGCCTTCGACGCCGCGCTTGCCGAAGCCACCCGGCACCAGCACCGCATCCACGCCTGTGAGTGCCGCCGTGCCGTCGGACTCCACCACCTCGGAGTCGATGTAGCGGATGTTGACCTTGGACAGGGTGTGCAGGCCTGCATGCAGCAGCGCCTCGGTGAGCGACTTGTAGGACTCGGTGAGGCCGACGTACTTGCCGACAATGGCAATGGTCACCTCGTGCGCGGGATGCTCCAGCGCATACACCAGCTTCTCCCAGGCCGACAGGTCGGCCGGCTTGGCCAGAATGCTCAGCTTGTGGCAGACGATCTCGTCCAGGATCTGCCGGTGCAGCATGCCGGGAATCATATAGATGGAATCGGCATCCCACACGGAGATCACCGACTCCAGCTGCACATTGGTGAACAGCGATATCTTCTTGCGTTCCTCATCGGGCAAGGGGCGGTCGGTCCGGCATAGCAGCACGTCGGGCTGGATGCCGATCTCGCGCAGTTCCTTCACCGAGTGCTGCGTCGGCTTGGTCTTGATCTCGCCGGCGGACTTGATGTACGGAACCAGGGTGAGGTGGATGTAGCAGGTGCTGCTGCGCCCCAGCTCCATGCCCATCTGGCGTATCGCCTCGAGAAAAGGCAGCGACTCGATGTCACCCACCGTGCCACCGATTTCAACGATAGCCACGTCGGCGCCACTGGCGCCTCGGGCGATGGAGGCCTTGATTTCGTCGGTGATGTGCGGAATCACCTGCACCGTCCGGCCGAGATAGTCGCCGCGACGCTCCTTGCGGATGACGGACTCGTAGATCTGGCCGGTGGTGAAGTTGTTGCACTTCTTCATCCGCGAGGACTGGAAGCGCTCGTAATGACCGAGGTCGAGGTCGGTTTCCGCGCCATCTTCGGTGACAAAAACTTCGCCGTGCTGGAAAGGACTCATGGTCCCCGGATCCACATTGATGTAGGGATCCAGCTTCAGCATGGTGACTTTGATGCCGCGGGATTCGAGGATGGCGGCGAGAGAGGCGGCGGCTATCCCCTTCCCCAGCGAGGAAACGACACCACCCGTTACAAACACATATTTAGTCATTGACTTACAAGGGGATGGGATGGACGATGTTACCGCAAAAGCATGCCTCCGGCGCGTCCCCGACGCAAAAAAATGCCCGGCGACAGCCGCTGGGCATGGCTCTGCATGCGGGGCTGAATGACCGGCGGATCAAGCCGGGCAGAACAGACGCCTCGGGTTACTCGCCGGTGAATACGGGCGTCCTTTTTTCCAGGAATGCCGCAACCGATTCCTTGTGATCCTTCGACAGCCCCACCACCGGCTGGTAATCCTGCTCGGCACGGAAACAGGCTTCCAGTGTGTGATAGCTGTGCGTCATGGCCGCCTTGGTCAATGCAAAGGCCAGCGGTGGCACCGCCGCAAAACGCTCGGCAGCGACCACGGCCGCCTCCAGCGCCTTGCCCGGCTCGGCCAGTTCATGCACCAGGCCATAGCGCAGCGCCTCCTCGCCATTGATTTCGCGGCCGGACAGCAGCAGTTCACGGGCACGGCCGGGACCGCAGCGCGCCGTCACGGTGTAGTACATCAGCCCATCCGGGCACAAGCCGCGGCGAATCTGCGCCGCGGCGAACCGTGCGTTCTTCGCCGCCACGGTGTAATCACCGGAAACGGCATAGCCCATGCCCACGCCGAAAGCCGGGCCCTCGACCGCGGTCACCACCGGTTTGGGGCCGGACACCAGCATCGGGATGATCTCCGAGCTGCCGCCCAGACGCGACAGACGGCGGGACATGAAGTCCACGCCGGCATCGGCCTTCTTCTTCTGGTTCTTCACGTCGCCGCCGGAACAGAACACGCCACCTGCGCCGGTCACCACGATGGCCTTGCAGGCCTTGTCGCTCATCAGGGACTTCAGGTGGCGCAGGAAGTCGTCCTTGACCGGGTCGGACATGGCATTGCGGCGGGACACATTGTTGATGGTAAGGATGGCGATGCCGCCTTCGCTGCGCAGCTGCATCTCCATCACGGGTTCATTGTTGTCGCTCATGGGCATTCCTTGTGCTGTTCGGGGTCGAGGCGGGTAGTGCCTGCATCACTCGCCGGTAAAAACCGGCTTGCGCTTCTCGAGGAAGGCGGCCACCGACTCCTTGTGATCCTTGGACAGCCCGACTATCGGCTGATAATCCTGCTCCGCCTTGAAGCAGGCCTCCAGCGTGTGGTAACTGTGGGTCATCGCCGCGCGGGTCAGCGCATAGGCCAGCGGCGGCACCGACGCCAGGCGTTCGGCAGCCTTGACCGCCGCATCCAGGGCCAGGCCCTGCTCCACCAGCTCGTGTCCCACACCCCAGTTCACTGCATCCTCGGCGCTGAAGGTGCGGCCCGACAACAGCAGTTCGCGGGCGCGACCGGGATTGGTGCGCGCCGCCAGCAGGTAGTAAAGACCGCCGTCCGGGCACAGGCCGCGAAGGATCTGGGCCGCGGCGAAGCGTGTGCCTTTGGATACCACGGTCCAGTCGCTGGCCATGGCCAGCGCCAGGCCGGCGCCGTAGGCAAAGCCCTCGACGGCCGTGACCACCGGCTTGGGGCCTTCGACCAGCTGGCGCACCAGGGTGTGCAGGATCCCGCCCATGCGCAGGCGCCGCTCGATCAAGCCCTGCCCGGCAGCGCCGCGCTCCTTCATGCTTTTCACATCCCCGCCGGCGGAGAAGAAACCGCCCGCGCCGGTGAGAACGATGGCCCGGCATTTGCGGTTGGCCGCCAGTTCGGTCATGTGGCGGGACAGGTCGTACTTGACCGGATCGGAGATGGCATTGCGCCGCGCCACGTTGTTCATGGTCAGGATGGCCACCTCGCCCTGCCAGGTGACATTGGCTTCCATCACTTCCTTCTTCTCTTCGCTCATGGTGTCTCCGCCTCAGTGGGATGTTATGTGGGTCAGGGTAATTCGATGCGCAGGCTGCCGGTTCACTCGCCGTTGAACACCGGCTTGCGCTTCTCGAGGAATGCGGCCACGGATTCCTTGTGGTCGCGCGACAGCCCGACGATGGGCTGATAGTTCTGCTCGGCGCGGAAACAGTCTTCCAGCGTGTGATAGTTGTGCGTCATGGCGGCCTTGGTCAGCGCAAAGGCCAGTGGCGGCACGGCAGCAAAGCGTCGGCAGGCCTCGATACCCGCCTGCAACGCCTGGCCCGGCTCGACCACCTGGTGCACGATGCCATAGCGTTCGGCTTCCTGCGCAGTGAAGTTTCGCCCGGAGAGCAGCAGTTCACGCGCGCGCCCGGGACCGCAGCGCGCGGTCAGCAAATAATAGAAACCACCATCGGGGCACAGGCCGCGCAGCACCTGCGATCCGGCAAAGCGGGCGTTCGAGGCCGCGACGGTGTAATCACCGGCCAGCGCATAGGCCAGGCCGGCGCCCAGTGCCACGCCTTCCACTGCCTGCACGACCGGCTTGGGACCGGACACCAGCGCGGTGACGATGCGATGGCTCAGGGCGTCCGGGCTCTGATTGATGCGGCGTTCCATGAAGTCCATGCCGCGCGCGGTGCGATCCTTCATGCCTTTCACATCGCCACCGGCCGAATAGTGGGCACCAGCGCCATGCATGACGATACCGCGGCACTTGCGCTCGGCCATCAGCGCCTCGAGGTGGCGCATCATGTCCTGGCGCACCGGCGGCGACAGGGCATTGCGGCGGGCTTCGTTGTTGATGGTCAGGATGGCAATGTCGCCATCCCAGGAGAGCCGGGTCTCCATCACTTCGTCGGAAGGACTGCTCATGGCGTTCTACCGATATCCCTAGTCGCCGGTGAAAACCGGTTTGCGTTTTTCGAGGAAGGCAGACACCGATTCCTTGTGGTCCCTGGACAGGCCGACCACCGGCTGATAATCCTGCTCGGCACGGAAGCAGGCTTCCAGGGTGTGGTAGCTGTTGCTCATGGCCGCTTTGGTCAGGGCAAAGGCCAGTGGCGGGACGGCAGCGAAACGTTCGGCGGCCACCAGCGCCGATTCGAGCGCCTTGCCCGGCTCGGCCAGTTCATGGACGATGCCCCAGCGCTCGGCGTCCACCGCATTGAACTCGCGCCCGGACAGCAGCAACTCGCGCGCCCGACCGGGACCGCAGCGTGCCGTGACCGTGTAGTACATATAGCCATCGGGGCACAGCCCGCGGCGGATCTGCGCAGCGGCGAAGCGCGCATTGCTGGCCGCGACCGTGTAGTCACTGCCCACGGCCAGGCCCAGGCCGATGCCGAAGGCCGGACCTTCAACCGCCGTGACCACCGGCTTCGGACAAGTCACCAGGGTCTTGATGATGTGGTTGCCCGCCTGTACCCGATGCATGCGGCGCGACAGGATGTCGTCGACGTTCTCGGAATGACGGTCTTTCATGCCTTTCACGTCACCGCCGGAGGAAAAATACCCGCCTGCCCCGGTGATCACGATGGCGCGACAGCCCTTGTCGACCATCAGGCTGTCAAGGTGGCGCATGCAGTCGTCCTTGACCGGCTGCGACCAGGCATTGCGACGGGACTGGTTGTTGATGGTGAGGACGGCAATGGCGCCTTCGCGGCGCAATTGCATCTCCATGACGTCATTGCCGGGGCCAGTGCTCATGTGGAACTCCTCCTTGCGGTCCCGTGACAGCCTGTCCGGGACACTTGTTGATGGATGGCGCTGCTGCGCCCTGCTGCTGGATTGCGGCGGCCGCATTCGCGCCCGCCCCCATTGCAGCCGAAACAATGATTTTATCGGAATGCCGCCACACCTCAGGCCGGCAATGACACCTGGAAGGCACAACCGGTCTTCGTCCTGACATCCTCCAGCGTCACCCCGGGATGCAATTCCCTCAGGATGAGGCCGACCTGCCCCACTTCGAACACACACAGGTCGGTGATGATCATGCTGACCACGCCCTTGCCGGTGATGGGCAGGCTGCAGGCCTTGAGGATCTTGGCGCTGCCGTCGCGCGCGGTGTGCTCCATCAGCACGATGACCTTCTTCACGCCCGCCACCAGGTCCATGGCTCCGCCGGGGCCCTTCACCATGGCGCCCGGAATCATCCAGTTGGCGAGGTCACCGTTCTCGGCCACCTCGAGGCCGCCGAGGATGGACAGGTCGATGTGGCCGCCACGGATCATGGCGAAGGAATCGGCGCTGGAGAAAAAGCTCGAGCCGGGCAGCGTGGTCACCGTCTGCTTGCCGGCATTGATGAGGTCGGCATCGATCCCGTCCTCCGACGGAAACGGACCAATGCCAAGCAGGCCGTTCTCCGATTGCAGCGTGACCTTGATGCCTTCCGGGATGAAATTCGCCACCAGGGTCGGAATGCCGATGCCGAGGTTGACGTAGTAGCCGTCGCGCAATTCACGGGCGGCGCGCTGGGCCATGAGATTGCGGATGGGCGATTCCTTCTTCGAGGCGGCCGCCCCTGCCACCGTACGGAACTCGATGCGCTTTTCATACTTCGGCCCGAGGATGATGCGGTCGACATACACACCCGGCGTATGAACCTGATCCGGATCCAGCTCACCGACCTCCACCAGCTCCTCCACCTCGGCAATGGTGACCTTGCCGCAGCTGGCGATCATGGGATTGAAGTTGCGCGCAGTCTTGCGATAGATGAGGTTGCCGGCCTTGTCGCCCTTCCAGGCCTTGACGATGGACACATCGGCCGTCAGCGCCTCCTCCAGCACGTATTCCTTGCCATTGAAGGATCGCGTGTCCTTCTCCTCGGTGAGCTTGGTGCCGAAACCGGTGCGCGTGTAGAACCCCGGAATGCCGGCGCCGCCGGCGCGCAGCTTCTCCGCCAGCGTGCCCTGGGGGGTCAGCTGCAACTCCAGCTCGCCCGCCAGCACCTGACGCTCGAATTCCTTGTTCTCGCCGACATAGGATGCAATCACCTTCTTCACCTGCCGGGTCTTCAGCAACAGGCCCATGCCGAAGTCGTCGACGCCGGCATTGTTGCCGATGATGGTGAGTCCGCGCGCACCGCTGTCCACCAGCGCCTGGATCAGGTTTTCCGGGATGCCGCACAGGCCGAAACCGCCGGCGGCGATGGTGATGTTGTCGTGCAGCACGTCTTCCAGTGCGGAAGCGGCACTTGCATAAACCTTGCTCATTGCATTCTCCTTGTCATGCTGCCGCCCCGGGTGCTTCCAGCAGGCCGCGCAAGACCTGGGGCAATGGAATGGATTTTCCGGCTTTCATGTTGATCCAGCAGGCCTTGGCCTGCCCTTCGGCGTAGATGATCCCGCTATCGTAGCTGGGACGCATCTCGTAAAACGTGACAATACTCGAGCGCCCCGGCTCGCCGATGCTGAAGCGCACCTCCACGTCCCCGGGATAGACCAGCCCGCGCAGGAAGGTGCAGCTGGAATTGATGACCACGGGCCCGCAGCCCGGCGGCAGTCCGCGGCCGTTCTCGTTCAGGCCGTGGCGTTCGTAGAAACCCACCCTCGCCTGTTCCATATAGCGGAAATACAGGGTGTTGTTGACATGGCCAATGGCATCCATGTCCCCCCAGCGGATGGAAATGCGTTCCGTGTGTACCAGTTTGCGTATGGCTAGGCTCAAGGGACCCCGGGAGAAATTCGCTGCTGCAAGTCCGACCGTGCCGCCCATGTCCGGCGTTTCTCCGCAGGCAGGTACAGGCGTCAAAGGGTGGGCGCCATTATAATGCCGGGAAAGATGCAGATCATGTTCAGCGCAGACCCCATTCAGGAGAGCTAAGCGTGCAGCGCGATGTCATGGAATACGATGTGGTGGTGGTGGGTGGCGGACCGGCCGGGCTGGCTGCAGCCATCCGCCTGAAGCAACTGGCTGCTGAAAAAGGCGCCGAGATCGGCGTTTGCCTGATTGAAAAGGGCTCAGAGATCGGTGCGCACATCCTGTCCGGAGCGGTCATGGACCCGCGCGCCATTACCGAGCTGTTTCCCGACTGGAAGGAAAAAGGCGCCCCGCTCAACACCGCAGTGACCGCAGACCGCTTCATGTTCCTGAGCGAGACCGGTTCATTCACGGTGCCCAATGCCATCCTGCCGGCCGGCTTCCAGAACCACGGCAACTACATCATCAGCCTGGCCAATGTCGCGCGCTGGCTGGGCCAGCAAGCCGAGGCCCTGGGCGTGGAGATATTCCCCGGCTTTGCCGCAGCGGAAGTGCTCTACGACGACAAGGGTGCCGTGAAGGGCGTGGCCACCGGCAACATGGGCGTCGGTCGCGACGGCCAGCAGACGGAAAATTTCCAGCCCGGCGTCGAACTGCACGCCAAGTACACCTTCTTCGCCGAGGGCTGCCGCGGGCACCTGGGCAAGCAGCTGATGGATAAGTACGACCTGCGCAAGGATGCCGACCCACAGACCTACGGCATCGGCCTGAAGGAAGTCTGGGAAATCGATCCGGCCAAACACCAGGCCGGTCTGGTCATCCACACGGCTGGCTGGCCACTCAGCAACAGCACCTACGGCGGCTCCTTCCTGTACCACATGGAAAACAACCAGGTCGCCGTCGGCTATGTCGTCGGCCTCGCCTACGAGAATCCCTGGCTGAGCCCCTTCGAGGAGTTCCAGCGTTACAAGACCCACCCCGCCATCCGCACCTATTTTGAGGGCGGCAAGCGCCTTGCCTATGGTGCCCGCGCCATCGCCGCGGGCGGCATCATGTCCCTGCCCAAACTGACCTTCCCCGGTGGCTGCCTGGTCGGTGACGACGCCGGCTTCCTGAATGCCTCTCGGATCAAGGGCAGCCATGCAGCCATCAAGTCCGGCATGATGGCCGCCGAGGCGGCCTTTGCCGCACTCGCTGCCGAGCGCACCGGCGATGAGTTGACCGACTATCCGGAGGCCTTCCGCAAATCCTGGCTGTTCGACGAACTGTGGCGCGCACGCAATTTCAAGCAGTGGATGTCCAAGGGCCTGTACACCGGCACCGTCATGGTCGGCCTGGAGCAGGTGGCGCTGGGTGGCAAATTCCCCTGGACGCTGCACCACCAGCACTCGGACCACGAGATGCTCAAGAAGGCCTCGGAATGCCAGCCCATCGAGTATCCGAAGCCCGACGGCAAGATCAGCTTCGACCGCCTGTCCTCGGTGTTCCTGTCCAGCACCAACCACGAGGAAAACCAGCCCATACACCTGACGCTCAAGAGCGGCGACGTTCCGGTCAACATCAACCTGAAGGATTACGCCGGCCCGGAGAGCCGTTACTGCCCGGCTGGCGTGTATGAGTTCGTGAAGACGCCCGAAGGTGGCGACCGCCTGCAGATCAACGCGCAGAACTGCGTGCACTGCAAAACCTGTGACATCAAGGACCCGACGCAGAACATCGTCTGGGTGGTGCCCGAGGGTGGCGGCGGGCCGAACTATCCCAATCTGTAACCCTTCGTCCTACAAAAAAAGGCCGCGTTGCGGCCAATTTTTCGTGTCCG
>CAIPGJ010000644.1 GCA_903864555.1 uncultured Pseudomonadota bacterium
CGGCTATGTATTCAACATGACCCAACAACCAGCCATAACGGTACCCTGCGGATTAACTAGGGAAGGGTTGCCGGTCGGACTGCAAATCATCGGTCCACGCTTCGGCGACGCCGATGTAATCCGTGCTGCCCATCTTTACCAGACCACGAGCGCGGTAAATATAGGGCGGCCCGCCTTCACCACCTCCTGATTTTAACTAAGAGCTCATTCAATGCAACGTGCATACAGAATCGGTCAGATCGTGCCGAGTTCCAACACAACAATGGAAACCGAGATCCCGGCGATGTTTCGTTCCCGTGAAGCAATCGCGCCGGAGCAATTCACCTTTCACTCAAGCCGGATGCGCATGCACAAGGTCACTCCTGAAGAGCTTGTCAAGATGAACAAGGAAGGGGTGCGCTGCGCGGCGGAGCTTTCGGATGCCAGAGTCGACGTGCTTAGCACAGCCTGCCTGGTTGCCATCATGGCCATGGGGCATGGCTATCACCGCACAGTAGAGCGTGAACTGCGCACAGCAGTGGAACAAAACGGGTCCACTGCGAAAATCGCAACCTCAGCCGGTGCGCTGATTGAAGGACTCAAGGCGATGGGGGCGAAACGCATTGCCCTGCTTGCTCCTTACACAAAACCTTTGACACAATTGGTCGTCGCTTACATTGAAGCCGAAGGCATAACGGTAGCCGACCACAGATGCTTTGAAATCGCCGATAACCTCATGGTCGCAGATCGTGATCCAATGCTCTTACTTGACGACGTCAAGCGCCTAGACACATCGAATGTAGATGTAGTAGTACTGTCCGCCTGCGTCCAAATGAGATCGTTGCCAGCCATCGAACGCGCAGAACAACTACTGGGAAAGCCAGTCACATCCACATCGGTATGCACAGCTTGGCGCATGCTAAGCGCATTAAATCTTTCCACAAGGATTCCTGAATGCGGCTCGCTTGGAAGCGGTGCATATACATGGATCGATAATGAAGCCTGACGGAAATAACATATACAGGAATGCCGAAACGAAAACTTAGCCAAGGACGCGAAAAGACGACCAGACTCTCCTTATAATCTCCAACAAGCCTAGGCTAAGCTTCGGTTCTCTGATAACACCCCGATTAACTCTGCTTTGGACATCACATCGGCATATTTCTGCTTCATATCGAACAGATTTGCCTCGTGTGGCCCAAGAGCCCGATCGCCAACGCAATCGGAAACGACCACGGGACTGAAGTTCCAGCTCGCCGCGTCGACAACGCTAGCACGAACACAACCTGAGGTTGTGCATCCTGCGACAACCAGAGTGTCAATACGGCGCTGCGCCAGCCACGGGACCAATCCGGTCCCGAAAAATGCAGATGCCTGCGTTTTTTTCACGACCAACTCACCTGCCCGCGGAAATAACTCCGGTACGATTTGGCCCGCCGGGCTGTCATCTGCGAGCATAGCCCATCCAGGAATTTTCCTGGCGAATACTCCGATGTCACTCCCATCAGCGGCATAGACAATTCGGCTGTGCACGATGGGCCAGCTATTTCGACGAAAAAATTCGAGCAGTCCAATGCTGCAATTCACCGCAGCCGCAATGTTGCCCCCTCCAAACAGCCTCGCGTCGTTGAAGCCAACGGTGAAATCAACGAGCAGCAGCGCAGGCGCCTGCCCTATACCAAGTGCACTGCCGAATCCCTGCGCTTTGTAAATATCAGCTTCAGCCATTTCCCCCTCCCTCGCAAAGATAAATTTGCAACAAGACTATATTGAG
>CAIPGJ010000645.1 GCA_903864555.1 uncultured Pseudomonadota bacterium
CTGCTGCCCACCATGATGGTGCCGTCATCCTTGAACTTGTCGATGACGTCGGGCATCTTGGCGATCTTGCCGAACTCGCCGGCCAGCTTGTTGACGATGGGCGCAGGCACACCGGCCGGCATGAAGATGCCTTCCCAGGCGGAGTAATCGAAGCCGGGGATGCCCTGCTCGGCCACGGTTCTGAGTTCGGGCATGAGGGCCGAACGCTCGCCGCTGATGAGGAAGATCGCGCGCATCTTGCCCGACTTGATGAAGGGCAGCGCGTTGAAGAGGCTCGCCGGAGAGGCATGAATTCGCCCGGCCACCTGGTCGGTGAAGAGCTGCGAGGCGCCCTTGTAGTGGATGAAGGTGACGCTGGTGTTGGTGACGCCATGCAGCCAGGCCCCGGCAATGTGATAACTGCCACCCATGCCGGTGGTGCCGAAATTGAGCTTGCCCGGATTGGCCCTGGCGTAGGCGATGTACTCGGCGTAGTTGTTCACCGGCACCGAGGGATGCACCATCAGCAGCGACGGCCGCTTGAGCGTCAGCGTCACCGGGGCCAGGTCCTTGAGCGGGTCGTAGGGCAGGTCCTTGTGGGTGGCCGCGGTGATGGTGTACGCCGCCGAGGTGATCAGCAGGGTGTGCCCGTCCGGCGCGGACTTGGCCACGTGGTTCGCCCCCACCGTGGCGCCGGCGCCCGGCTTGAAATCGACGACGAAGGGTTTGCCCAGCGCATCGGTGAGCTTCTGGCCGTACAGTCGCGCGCCTTTGTCGGTGGTGCCACCAGGCACGAAGGGGCTGATGAAGGTCACGGTCTTTGACGGCCAGGCAGCCGCTGCGTCCTGTGCCGCGGCGTTCGCACCTGTGAGCAGCGTCGCGGCCGCGAGCATGGCCATTCCCCAGCGGGTGTTCATGGTTCTCTCCCTCATTTCAGATTGTCCAGTCCAGCCATTCGCACAGGCCGCGTCCCATGATCCATTCCAGATCACCGGCGCCCAGCCAGGGCATCTGTTCGGTGAACATGGTGACACATTCGCGATAGGGCCCACGCAGTCGGCTGAGGTCGCTGCCCCAGAACATGCGCTTCGGCCCGAAGTGCTCATGCACGCGGCGCAGGTAAGGATGCAGGCTGCGGTAGGGGTAGCCCTCGGAGGCGTAGCAGGGCATGGCGCTCACCTTCACCGCGACGTTGCCGCAATCGGCGATGGCCAGCAACTGGTCCAGGTTGCGAAAGGCCTCCTCGTCCTTCTCCTTGTCGCTGACGATGCCCAGGTGGTCCACGGTCAGGCGCAGCTACGGATGGCGTTGCGCGACGGTCTTCACCGCATGCGCATCGGCCTGGGTCACCGAGCAGAACACCGGCACCCCAGCCTGTTCGGCCTCGACCCAGAACCCGTCGAAGGCCGGATCGGAGGGCAGGCGTTTCAGCTCGGATTTGAAATTGATGCGCAGCCCCAGCATGCCGGGCTGATCGCGCCAGCGCGCCAGCCGGCCACGCGCCGCGGGGTCGTCCAGTTCCAGGCGGCCCATGATGGCAAAGCGCCCCGGATGCTGCTGCACCGCCTCGATGGCGAGGTCATTACGCCCGCCTTCGATGCTCGGTGGCACGATGACGACGCGATCGACACCAGCGGCATCCATTTCGCGCAGCAGTTCGGCAGCGCCGAAGGGCTGGGGGCGCTGCGCCTTGCGCCCCGGTTTCCAGGGACGCTCGGGGGTGTTCGGTCCCCAGATGTGCACCTGTGCATCGACGATGAACATGCCTTTCCTCCTCCATGGGCGCGGGTCGTGGCCGGCGCCATCCGTTGTGGCTGCAGGATGGGCAATATGGAATCAAGTCCAGGCGAAGTCAATTCATCCACGCGACCTGACGCTGCGGCTGGCCCGGCCCCGTTTGAGCGAAAATACGCCCTACCGTCCGATAACACGACGACACAACAACAGCATCCCGAGGAGAAACGACATGCAACCCCTGTCAGGCATCAAGGTCATCGACGTCAGCCGCGTGGTGGCCGGCCCCTTCTGCACCTTCCAGCTCGGCCTGCAGGGCGCGGACGTGATCAAGATCGAGGAGCCCGGC
>CAIPGJ010000646.1 GCA_903864555.1 uncultured Pseudomonadota bacterium
GGCCAGGCCGATACGCCTGGTGGTGCCGTTTGCGCCGGGAGGTCCCACTGACGTCGTCGCGCGCATTGTCAGCCCCGACATGGGCGAACTGCTGAAGCAGCCCGTTGTGGTGGAAAACCGCGCCGGCGCCACGGGCATGATTGGACAGGACTTTGTATCCAAGGCAGCCCCTGATGGCTACAACCTGATCATCATTTCCAGTGCGGCCTCCAACGGCTATCACCTGGTCAATCGCAGCATTGATTTCTCGAAGGACTTCGCCATGGTGGGCCAGATCTGGAATACCACGGCGCTGGTCAGCGTCAACCATGCGTTGCCGGAAATGGCGCCCATCCACAACCTTACCCAGCTGGTGGCCTATGCCAGGGCCAATCCCGGCAAGCTGAACTACACCAGCACCGGGGTGGGCAGCCTCGGTCACCTGGTGATGGAGAAGGTGAAGCTCACCTTCGGCATCAAGATGGAGCACATCAACTACAAGGGCCAGGGGCCGGCAACCCAGGACGTGCTGGCCGGGCGCGTTCCCATACTCTCCGCCACCTTCACCCAGATGTCACTGGTGCGTGCCGGCAAGTTGCGCGCCATTGCGGTGAGCACGGAAAAACGCACGCCAACGGCACCCGATGTGCCGACCTTCGTCGAGCAGGGCGTCCCCGGGCTTGTCGGCGGTGGCTGGGTGGGCATGGCCACGACAGGTGGCACGCCGAAACCCGTGGTGGACAAGCTGGCCCTGACGCTGCGCACGGTGGTGGGCAAGCCGGAAGTTGCAGCGCGCATCCAGAAGGCGGTGGGCACGGACGTCGAAGTCCTCGGTCCTGTGGAGTTCACCGCCTACGCCAACCGAGATTTCCAGGAGTGGGGGCGAGTCATACGCGAAGCCGGGATCAAGGCTGAACCCTGAGATCAAACAGTTGTCGAAGCGGAATAATTGGAGAGAGACATGATCTACACCAAAAGTGGCAGCGAAGCCCTGGACGGGCTGTACGTCAAGGAGTACCCGCAGTTCAACAACAAGAAGCATTGGGTGTCCGACATTTTCGGGCCGCGCTATTCCTATGCCAAGGCACCCGGGCCGCAGGCGCTCATGGTTGACATGGAACCCGGTGAGGTCGTGCATCCGCACTTCCATGGCACCACCCAGTTCCAGCTCTTTCCTGCCGGCTCAGGCACCATCGGTCGCAAGAACGAGCCCATCCAGTCGCTGATGGTTCAATTCAAGGATCATCACACCGCCTACGGGCCCATCACGGCAGGGCCCAATGGCTTGAGTTTCATATCGCTACGGGTATTTACCGGGGTCTCTGCGCCGGTCTATCTGCATGAACCCGATTTCCGCGACAAGCTGATGCCCAGCAAGCGGCGCAACTGGATTTCGCCCAGGCTGGAAATGTCCACGGTGTCCATCCTCAGGCATCGCGTCGAACCCAAGTGGGAGCCTCTTTGGGATCCGGCCACCATCGAGGATGAGATGAATGCGCAGTTGCTGCGTCTCGGGGCAGGGCAGACAGTGGCAGGCCCCAACCCGAAGCGTGCTGCCGGCTACTATGTCTTTGTCGTCAACGGCAGCATGGTCCATGAAGGCCACGACATGGGAATCTATTCCATGGTCGTGGTCGAGCCGACCGAGTCCTCATTCGATATTACGGCCGGAGACAAAGGGCTGGAAGCGCTGGTCCTGGAATTTCCACGCGATTACGAATAAGCCAACGGAAGGGGCTCTCTCCTCAACCGGCCTTTAGCCTCTCACTTCGAGGCATGTGCGAAGGCCACTTTGCCGGCGAGGGCCGACAGCAGCAGGACCATGGCCACCGGCAGGACTGAATCCGTCTGCCACAGGCTGACGGCCAGGGTGCACAGCGCACCGAACACCATCTGCATGAAACCATAGAGCCCCGATGCCGTGCCGATGGCCTTGGGGTCCGCGCTGACGGCGCTGGCGATGGCCATGGGGCCGGCAAAGCCTGCGGCTGCAGCGATCACCATCACCGGTCCCACGACCGTGGGGATGTCTGCCACGCCGAACAGGTCGACTGCCATCAGTGCCGTGGCCCCGGTGATCTGCACCCAGCTGCCGGCGCGCGCCAGCGGGCTCGCTCCGAAGCGTCTCGCGAGCCGGCTGGCAAAGTAACCGCCCGCCGAAGCGCTGCCCAGTATGAACAGGTAATAAAAACCTATTTCATCGACAGGTCGCTGCAGTACCTCGGTGAATATGAACGGCGAGGCGGCAAAAAAGGCGTACAGGCTGGTGGTGATGCAGCAACCACCGATGGCATTGCCCCTGAATGAGGGCATCTGTAACAGGCGCAGATGGGTGTCCAGCATGGGGCGCCATCCTGGCAGAACGGTGCGGTTGCGATGCGTTTCCGGCAGTGTCAGCAGCGATACCAGCAGGGTGATGGCGCCAATGCCGCCCATCAGCACAAAGATGGCGCGCCATCCCAGCCAGCTGGTCACGTAGCCGCCGATGGTCGGGGCAATCGCGGGGCCGATGGCGAGCACCGTGATGAGTATGGCCATGAGTCGCGCCACCTCGTTGCCCGAGCTGACATCACGCAGAATGGCACGCCCCAGCACCATGCCGCTGCAGGCCCCCAATGCCTGGATGACGCGCGCAACCAGCAGCGCATCGATGCTGGCAGCGATGGAGGCAAATGCGCAGGCCAGCACAAAGAGCAGGAGCCCGGCCAGCACCAGTGGCCGTCGGCCATAGCGGTCGGAGAGCGGGCCGTAGACCAGTTGTCCCACCGCCAGGCCCATCAGATAGAGCATGATGGTCTGCTGTATCGTACCCGGTGTCGTCTGGAGGCCGGCCGCCATGGCGGGTAATGCCGGGATGATGATGTGCGTGGCAACAGGGCCCAGCACGGTCAGGACAACGATCAGGAAAAATGCCGGTCGGGCATGCCGCCGGAAAGGCGGGTGGGAAAGGAAGCTCATCAGGATTGCATTGTAGACGGGCGTGTTTGCACGCCCGTCCGTTACCGCACTGCGACTACAGTTCGGTGGCCGGAACGGGCAGGCCCAGCCAGTGGCGCCCCACCATCTCGTAATAGGCCATGCGCGCCTGGGCATGCTGTGTCATCACATGCATGTCCTGGAAGTGGCGCTGGATCAGGTTGCCCTTCAGGACTGCAGTTGCCCCTGCGGCGTTGTAGATGATGTCCACCGCCTGACAGGCAAGGCGCACGCCGTGGGTGATGGCCAGTCGCAGTTCTGCGCGTCGGTCCAGGCTGGTTTTGCCGGTGGCAGTGACTTCATCCCAGAGATTGCCCACTGCCTCCACAAGGAAGGCCCTGCCTGAGCGCAGCGCCGCTTCGCATTGGCCGACGTTGACCTGGATCATGGACTGATCACGCAGCAGCGCCTGCATGGATCGGGGCGTTTTCGATCCGGCCAGCTCGGAAAAGGTTTCCAGGCAGGTGCGCGCCATGCCTAGTGAGACCGCCGCATCGCCCACCCCGTAGAGCAGTGTCTGCAGGATGGCGTACAGCGGGCCGGATTCCGAGGGGGGCGCATTGCGAAAGAAGCTGCGTTCCTCGCGCACGAACACGTCCTTCACCTGGAAATGGTGGGTGCCGGTGCCGCGCATTCCGTTCACCTGCCAGGTGTCGAGTATCTCGGCTTCGGCCACGGGCACCATGAGATAGCGCGATTCGGGGCGTCCTTCGCTGTCCAGGCGCGGCTGGTCTCCGACGAAAATCTGCGCATAGGCCGCCACCCACGAAGCATGCCGGCAACCCGTGCTGAAACCCATCCTGCCAGTGACCCGATAGCCGCCCTCGGTGACCACCGCCTTCGCAGCAGGAATGGGGGTGTTGGACACCACGCTACGTGGTTTGCCAGCCCAGATTTCCTCAGCACAGGCACGCGGCAGCCGAGTCGAGGCAAAGGCGGCAAACAGACCGCCTTGATTGATGGCCCAGGCGGTGCTGGCGTCGGCCTTGCCCAGTGCTTCCAGCACTTCCAGGTAGCGTGGCAGGGCGATCTCGAGTCCGCCCAGCGATCTGGGCAGTGCCAGCTGGAACAGGCCGGCATCGGCCA
>CAIPGJ010000647.1 GCA_903864555.1 uncultured Pseudomonadota bacterium
AAGACCTCGGCTGCAAATTGATTGACGTCAAGATCGACGCGGAAGCACTGATCGCCGCCAATGCCGCCGCCACACTGGTCATGGCGGTCGAATCGGCCTCATTGCATGGCCAACTGCTGCGCGAGCAAGGGCATTTGTACACAGCGCAAGTGCACGCACGTCTTGAGAGGGGGTTTGCCGTTTCCGGCCCTCAGTACCTTGATGCCCTGCGCTATCGCGCCATCGCGTTGGAACAGATCATGACGACCGTGTTCGACCATGTGGATGTGTTGCAAACCCCGATCACGCCCATCGTGACGCCACAAATTGATGCCACCGACATGCCAGTCGGTCCTGAGCTTGACCGCTTACACGGTCTGCTGACGCGCTGTCTGCGCCCTGTGAATTTTTTGGGCTTACCCGCCCTCTCGGTGCCCATGGGGTTTCTACCCGAAGGGCTGCCCAGCGGCATGCAACTCGTCGGCAAGCCATGGGGTGAACCGATGCTGCTCAACCTGGGGCATGCTTACCAAACCGTGACCGATTGGCATCGGCAAAGACCACCCATTCCGACACTTTGAACCAGACAACGCCCATGAAAAAACCAATCGATGTTTACGCTATGTTTCCGCAGTTCGCGCAAGTGAGCGACCTCGAGCTGAAACAAAAAACGATTGAGATATGGGAGGAGCTCTGGGCTATGTCCGAGTTTCAGGATATTGACACTGTGCCGACTTCCGGGGACATTCCCAGCCCCAACCTGCCGCATTCACGCTCGGTCTTGACAATGTGCCTGGCGGTCGCTGATTCGTTCGAGCGGTACCACGGCGTCAGGGTAGACCGCGATGTATTGATCGTCGCGGCCATTCTTCAGGATGCAAGCAAAGTGGTTGAATACAGCCCCAAGCCAGAGGGCGGGGTAGAGCGTACTGACATTGGCCGAACCTATGGACACGCCTTCTGGGTGACCATGTTGGCGGCGCAAAAGGGGCTCCCCCTGGCAATTTCACACATTCTGCTGACCCATTCGCCACAAGCGGCCAAGTTTCCGCAGAGCCTTGAAGGCAAAATCATTTATTACGTTGATCAGTTGGACGTGATCGCCATTCATGGCGACCACTGGATCAAGGAATCAATCATCCGGAAGTAAGACGCCCCGGCATCTGGTACCGGGCGACCGGCGGGCAGATCAGTCTGCCTTGATGCCGGTGTTTTTCACAGCACTGCGCCAGCTGTCCACGTCGGCAGCCACAAACCGGGCAAACTGCTCTGGCGTTTGGGCCTGGGCTGTCAGACCCAAAACCTCCAGCCGCGCAATGATGTCTGGCTTGGCCAGGATCACCTTTATTTCCGCATTGACGCGCTGAACCACATCCTGCGGCGTATTGGCCGGGGCAGATATGCCAAACCAGTTCGAGATCACGATGTTGCCAAAGCCACTTTCCCTGAAGGTGGGTACGTTCGGAAAAGCGGGAACCCGTTCCGCCCCGCTCACTGCCAGGGCCACCACGGCACCCGATTTGATATGCTGTGCCGCTGAAGGCATGGAGTCAAACATGTACTCCATTTGCTTGCCAATCACATCGGTCAATGCCGGGCCCGCTCCTTTGTAGGGCACATGAACCATATCGATGCCGCCGTAGAACTTGAGCAACTCACCCATGAAGTGATTGGTGGAGCCATTGCCGCTGGTGGCGTA
>CAIPGJ010000648.1 GCA_903864555.1 uncultured Pseudomonadota bacterium
GCGGCACGCGCCGCCATCCGGGAAACCGCAACGCAGGAGATGCAGATGCACAGTGACGTCAAGATTCTGAAAACGGCCGCCGCCATGGCCGCCCTGTTCGCCACCGGCAGCGCCCTGGCGCAGACCTATCCCTCGCGGCCGATCCGCTTCGTCACGCCCTACGCGCAAGGCGGCAATGCCGATATCCTCACGCGCATCATCGGCGACGGCCTGTCGAAGAACCTCGGCCAGACCGTGCTCACCGACAACCGGCCCGGCGGCAGCAGCACCATTGGCACCAGCATCGCCGCCAAGGCCACGCCCGACGGCCATACCCTGCTGCTGATCTCCTCCTCGCATACCGTCAATCCCAGCCTGTTCGGCAATGACCTGCCCTACAACACACTGAAGGACTTCACCCCCATCACCCAGGTGGGCGCCACGCCCATCATGCTGGTGGCCTTCCCCGGCATGGGCGCAGGCACACTGAAAGAGCTGATCACGCTGGCGAAGTCCAAACCCGGCCAGCTGAACTTCTCCTCCTCGGGCAATGGCTCGCCCGCCCACCTGGCGGGCGAACTGCTCAACGGCCTGGCCGGGCTGAAGATCACGCACATCCCCTACAAGGGCACGCCGCAGAGCATCAACGACACCATGTCTGGCCAGGTGCAGATGGCCTACCCCAGCGTGTCCTCGGTGCTGCCCATGATCAAGGCGGGCAAGCTGCGCGCTTTGGGCATCACCAGCCTGAAGCGCTCGGCGCTCATCCCGGACGTGCCCACCATGGCGGAGACCGTGCCGGGCTACCAGGCCAGCATCTGGACCGGCGTGCTCGCGCCGGCCGGAACATCACGGCCCATCATCACCCGCCTCAACAGTGAAATCATCAAGGTGCTGGGCACGCCGGAAGTGAAAGCCAAGCTCGCCAGCATGGGTGTGGACATCGATACCAGCACGCCCGAGGAATTCGGCGCCTTCATCGAGACCGAAATGAAGAAATGGGCCCGCGTCATCAAGGAAGGCAATATCCGTGTCGAGATGGAGCGCTAGGGGAACGACGCAATCCACAGCAGCGAAAACCACGGACCAGGAGGAGAGCCCCATGACCAACGCAGCTGAGCAGGCGGCAACGCCAGAAGACCGCTTCTTCATCTCCGATTCTCTGCGCATCCACTACCTCGACTGGGGCGGCGAAGGGCGGCAGCCGTTGCTGCTGCTGCACGGCATTTCGCGCGTGGCGCACAACTTCGACCATGTCGCCGGCCATTTCACGCCCCACTACCACGTGATTGCGCCCGACCTGCGCGGCCATGGCGATTCGGACTGGCACCCGGGTGCCGAGTATCTGGTCGAAGACTATGTCCGCGATATCGAAGTGCTGATCGAAGCGCTCAACCTCACCAACCTGGTGATCTGGGGCCAGTCCACCGGCGGCCGCGTGGCGCAGGTGATAGCCGGCAAGCATCAGGAACGGGTGGCCGCGGTGATCGTCGAGGATGTCGGCCCGGAGCGGCCCCGGGAGGTCGCAGACCGCCGCGCCAAACGGATGGACGACGAGGAGAACGGCTGGGAAACACAGGAGGAAATCGTCGCCTCCATCCGCCCCCGCTATCCGCTCACCCCCGATGAACGGCTGCGCCATTTCGTGCGCCACGGCACCCGCCAGCGCGCCGACGGGCGCCATGTGTGGAAGGTGGATCGCAATATCACCAAGGGTTTCATCCCCACCGATATCTGGCCGCAGGTGCGCGAAATCCAGGCACCCATCATCTACATCCTCGGCGGCGCCAGCCGGATCGTCCCGCCGAAAACGCAGGAAGAACTGCGGCTGGCCCTGCCGCAGGTGGAGATCGTCACCATGCCCGGCCTGGGCCACTACCCCAGCGACGACAACCCTGAAAACTTCCTCGCCATCGTTGACCGGTTTCTCGGGTAGGGGCGTGGGCGCACAGCCCCTTTTGACCATGATCAGCGCCACCTCCTGGCAGTCCTGCCATCATGGCGACCCAGCCCATTTGCAGTAAGATCAGCGCCCCGCCACCTGGCGGCTACATGACGTCCGGAGGAACACAGTGAACACGCGCACCACCCTGATCACCGCACTGCTGGCCAGTCTGGCCATGCCCATCACGTTCGCACAGGCGCAGAGCTTTCCCACCAAGCCGATCCGGTTGCTGGTGGGCTACGAGCCTGGCGGCCCCAATGACACGCAGGCGCGCCTGATCGGCGGCAAGATCGGTGAGTCCATGGGCCAGACCGTGCTGGTGGAGAACCGTCCCGGCGCGGACGGCATCATCGCCGGTGAAATGGTGACCAAGGCGGCCCCCGACGGCTACACCATGATCCTCGTGTCAGCCGGCCACAGCATCAACATGCACTTCATCAAGGTGCCCTACAACCCGCTGACCGACTTCACCTCCTTCGCCCACGTGTCCTCGGCGCCTTTCGTGCTGGTGGTGCACCCCTCGGTGCCGGCGCAGAACACCGCCGAATTCATCCGCTACGCCAAGGAGCGTCCCGGCCAGCTGCCCTACGGCTCCTCGGGCAATGGCAGCTCGCTGATGATGGCCATGGAACTGTTCAACGTCACCGCCGGCATCAAGACCCTGCATGTGCCCTACAAGGGCGGCGCACCGGCGACGTCGGACCTCATTGCCGGACGCGTGATGGTGATGATGAACAACGCCGTGTCCTCCATCCCCAATGCGCGCTCCGGCAAGCTGCGCGCATTGGCCGTCACCACCGCCAAGCGCTCGCCGCTGGCGCCGGACCTGCCCACCGTGGGTGAAACCCTGCCCGGCTTCGAAGTGGATGCCTGGTACGCCATCCTCGGTCCCAAGGGCGTGCCCGCTCCCATCACCAACCGCATCAATGCGGAAATCAACAAGGTCCTGGCCCAGGACGACGTGAAGCAGCGCTTTGCTACGCTGGGACTGACCCCGGTTGGAGGCCCGCCGGAACGTTTCACCACGCTGCTGCAGTCGGAACTGACAAAGTGGGCCCGCGTGGTCAAGGAAAGCGGCGTACCGCTGTCCAGCAACTGAGCTTGCAGCCGGCGGGCGCTGCGGCCTGCGGTTACCCGCCCACAGACGGCAGGCCGCCATGCGGACCTGCCGTTTTTTTGGGTCCGTCGCCGATGTCCGGAGAAGAACCCGTTCGTTTGGGGCACCGTGGTGCGAGAAACCCCTTGCAGGACCAGGCTGACAGACGATTCAGTGCCTGTTCTACATAGCAGGCCGTGGGCTTTTGGTGAAATCGAGCGGTTCCCTATGGCCTGCACTGCTCTTGCAGCGATGCACCTGTCCAGGGGGGCGGCGCCCCACGCCGCCTCTTTCAAGGCCCTGTCCCCCGATGGGGCCTTTTTCTTTCCGGACTGAGGCCTTCCTGCCGCCCCCGGCAGCACCTTGTTGTAGCTTCCCCCGATCGCCCGGTTCAGGCTTGGTGGCACATCTGCGCGACGATGCTGCCCAGGTCGGGGCACTCCTCGAGCTTGCGCAGGGAAGCGAATGCCGCCGCCGCTTTGGCCTCACCGAGCTTCGCCTCGCGGGCGCAATCCATGAATTTGCCTTCGAGGTCGCCCCAGGTGAGTTCGCGCGAGGGGTGGCCGGGCGGCTTGGGAATGCGCACGTGGTCGGTCACGCCGTTCTTCAGCGTCACTTCCACCTCGACAAAACCACGGCTGCCGGAACTGCGCGTCTCGAACAGCGGGTCATCGCCGCGGCACAGTTCGGTCTCATGCACGCGCACCCGCTTCAGCATGTCGGCAATCTCGGGGCGGCGCACCGCCTCGTCGGTGAAAGTCCAGATGCTGTAATTGCCGTCCACGGCGCCGGCGGCGGCGGGATATTCCATGCTGAACTTGCCTTCCAGGCCGGTCTTCGGGACGGGGAAGGTCAGCACTTCCATGCCACCGGGCGGCATGCGCACTACCAGTTCGACGATGTCCTCGGCCTTGAAACCGTGCTTCGCCTTCAGCACGAGCACACCATCCATGCCGCGATGCGCGGCATAACAACAGGGAAATTTCTTCAGCGCGATGCCGGGGTCGGCCACCACCCAGGGCTTGCCCAGGCCGTCGAAGGTGACCTGCGGATCGGACTCTTCCACGCCGTAGGAGGCGAAGTAGCCGGCCTTGCCCTCGAACACATCCAGCGCCGCGGTGAAGCCGCTGGAGGCCAGGCGCACCGCCTGCAGGGCATTGCGCGCGGCCAACCCGGTGTGCAACGGCTTGGTCATGGTGCCGAAGTTGCGCCGTATGCCGCTCGACATGGAACCGGCGATGCCGAAGGCCATGCGCGTGGTGGTCTCGTCCAGCTTCCAGGCCTTGGCCAGCGCCGCCACGCCGCAGAACAGGGCGAGGGTGCCGGTGCCATGGAAACCGCGGTGGTAATGCTCGGTGGTGATGCCCAGGCCGATCTTGCCGCCCACCTCGATGCCCATCACCTGCGCCTCGATCAACGCCTTCCCCGAGAGCGGCCGCGTTGCGAGGTCGGCGCACAGCGCCGGGATGATCACCGCGCTGGGGTGCGCCGGCATCATGGACAGCACGTCATCGAAATCCAGCGCATGACCGAAGCTGCCGTTGATGAGCGCGGCCAGTTCGCCGCCGGCGCGCCGGTCGGTGCCAAGGATGGGGCTGTCGCCCACATCACCACTTTTCTGCAGGTAATCCATCAGTGGCGGCTCCAGCTCGCTGCCGGCGCCGGACAGGATGGCGGCGAAGGTGTCGACGATGATCTTCTTGGTCTTCTCGACCGTGCCTTCAGGAAAATCAGGGAGGGACTTGTCGTGGATAAAGCGGGCAATGCCCTCGGTAAGGCCGGTCATGGAAAATCCCTCTTGCGCTAATGGGTAATGAGCTGCGCATTCTGCCAGCGCCGGCGCCCCTTGTGGGGGCCCGGGCACGCAAAGTCGCAGCGTCAGACGCCCATCATCCGTGTTTCACCCTGTGGCACAAGTGCTGCAGACGCGGCGCGCGCAACAGGCTCACAGGTACAATGTCGCCTCAATTTATCGTCTCACTTTGGCCGTTTGATTCGGCCTGTTGGCCAAGCGGGGAAGCAGCCCTTTCCAGCCATGGCGGATCTGGCAGGAACTGAAATGCTCGTAGGCGTCGTCTCCGATATTCATTGCAACGTGGAAGGCCTGCGGACCGCCGTGGCCGCCATGGGCCGCATCGACCGCCTGCTCTGCCTGGGCGACTCCATCTACGACTACCGCTTCTCCAACGAGATCGTGGCGCAACTGCGCGAGTACGAAGCCGAGGTCATCATGGGCAACCACGAGGAGAACTTCTTCGGGCCCAATGGCGTGCGCGCCCGCGCCGCCGCCTGGATAGACCCGAAGCAGGCCGAGTGGCTGTCGCAGCGCCCGCATCGCATGGAACTGGAATGGCACGGCCGCAAGATCCTGGTGGTGCACTCCACCCCCTGGGAACCACGCGGCGAATACATCTATCCGCGCCACCCCAAGCTGCCGCAGATCGGCGAGGTCGATGCCGACTTCGTGCTTTACGGCCACACGCACATGCCGGTGAATCAGCGCTTTGGTGACACGCTGGTGGTCAACCCGGGCACGGCGGGAGATCCGCGCTTCGGCACCATGATGAACTGCGCCGTGCTCGACCTCGCAGATCATTCGGCACGCATCATCGAGTACACCACAGAGGCCGAGATCGAGAGCGCGAAAATCTAGGCCGCCCGCGAAGATCCCGGGCGTTCGCCGGCCACTGATGCAGGCCTTGCGCTCCTGCGACATCAAAGCAGCCACTGAAGCACAGCCAAGCACAGAACAACAAAAGGAGACATTGCCATGCGCAAACCCCGCCACCTGATTGCAGCCCTGCTGGCCTCACTGACAGCCGCCATCGGCGCCGGCCCGGTGCTGGCCCAGGGCAGC
>CAIPGJ010000649.1 GCA_903864555.1 uncultured Pseudomonadota bacterium
GCCATGGCGCAAGCGACGGCAACCAGCCTGTCGGGCACAGCCAGTCCATCGAATTGCAAGTCGTCTCGCGGCTCACCGGCGTAATTGCTGCCTGGCTCGACTAGCGGCGGTTTTTCCACCACAACAGTGGCCAGGCCGCCATCGCATGCCGCCACCGCAACCACCGCGCGGGCATGGCGCCCCCAGGGCACGCGGTGCAACCTGCCACTGAGCGCCCAGCTCCCGTCCCGCTTCACCAACTGCAGCGTGTCCCCATCGAGCATGCCGCTGGCAGTCAACGGACCCGGCATCGGCGCCAGCCCCGCTTCGGCCAGCAAAAGTTCGGCCAACAGGGTCTCAGCCAGCGGCGCCGGCAGGCAGGCACGTCCGGCCTCGCGCACCAATGCAAGCGCATCGCCCAGATCGGCGCCATCGCCGCCACGGGCCTCGTTGCGGGATGCGCGCGGCAACCCCGCCGCCTCCAGCGCATCCCACAGGTCCTGCTGCCACTGCATCTTCTCGCTGGCTTCAAATACGGCCCTCGTACAATGCCGCTCAAACAGGCGTGCCGCCGAATCCACCAGGAGGGGGCGCATCTCGCTCATGACTCGGCCTCCTGCTTCCGCACCTGCTGCTTGCGCTCAGTCATGGCCGCCCTTGCCTTCGGGCGAGCAGGCCGCAATCTGTTCTGCCGTGTAACCGAGCAGTCCACCCAACACGGACTGGGCATCGCCATTGAGCTTTCCGACAAAAGTGCGTGGCCGCGTGCTGGCGCCGGGCGTGAGAAAAGGGATGTTCGGAATGACATAGGGCTTACCACCGACCTGCAGCGTGGTCAGGGCGCCGCGCGTCTTCAGTTGCGGGTCCTCGAAGGCTTCCTTGAGCGTGCGAAAGCGCGAAATCGGCACGCCGGCCGGCAGCAGGATCGCCTCGCACTCGTCCATGCTGTGCCGGCTGGTCCATGACTCGGTCAGGCGCATCATTTCGAACCAGTTGTTGTTGCGCGCATCGACACTGTTGAAAAGCGGGTCAGTGATCCATTCGGGATGGCCTGTGGTTCGGGCCAGCGCCTCCCAGTTCGCACCGCTGATGGGAGGAATAACCACATAGCCATCGGTGGTCTTGAGCGGCAGGTGATAGCGCCTGATGTAGGGCCCCACCAGCGCCGCGTGGGATTCATTCACCAGCATGAACATCATGCTCTCCAGCATGGACACATCCAGGTACTGCCCCTTGCCGGTACGCAGGCGCTGGATGATGGCGGTTTGAATGCCAGAGAAGGACCACAGCGCGGTGAGGGAATCGCCCAGGAAGGTGCCGGAGGTGGGCGGCTTGTCTGCGCCATTGATTTCCATCTGCGCATGGGCAAAGCCGCTGGCCGCCTCAACGATGGAGGCATAGGCGGCCTTCTGTGACGAGGGACCTTCCTGACCGTAGCCTGAGATGGAGCAATAGATGAGATCGCCTTTCTTCGCCGCCAGCGACTGGTAGTCCAGGCCCAGGCGGCCGGCCACGCCGGGCCTCCAGTTCTCAACCACTATGTCGGACTTCATCGCCAGATCCAGCGCCGCTTTCCTGCCGGCAGCGCTCTTGAGGTCAAGCACGATGCATTGCTTGCCGCAGTTGAGCTGCGCGAAATGCACACTCTCGCCATTGATGAACGGCGGCCGGTAACGCGAATGCTCGCCTCCCAGCGGTTCAACCTTGATGATCTCAGCGCCCATGTCGGCCAGCAGCCGGGTACAGAACGGGCCAGACATGATGCTGGTGAAGTCGAGCACCCGAAAGCCGCTGAGCGGGCGCTGATCCTGATTGTCCGGCGGGGCCGCAGAAGTCGGTTGAGTCATGTCATCTCCAGTTTGCGTATTCACTCAGGCTTGATACCAGCCGCCTTCACGGTTTGCTTCCAGCGTTCGATCTCGCCCTTGAGGTAAGCCCCGTACTCCACCGGCGTGGAACCCAGCGGCTGGGTGTCCTGGGCCAGGAACTTCGCCCGCACGTCCGCGCTCTGCAGGGCCTTCACGATCTCGGCGTTGAGTCGCGTGATCTGCACCGGAGCGGTTCTCGCATGCGCCATTACCGCCTGCCAGGTGCTCACCTCGAACTTCGGCATGATGGTCTCATTGAGCGTCGGCACATCCGGCAGCGATGCCGTGCGAGTGAGCGTGGTCACGGCCAGCGCCTTCACCTTGCCGCTTCTTGCCAGCGGCGTCACCGTGCTCGGGGTCTGGGTCGTGAACTGCGTAAAACCGCCGGCGACCGCCGCCACGGCGGGTGCCCCGCCCTTGTAGGGCACCTGCACCGCCTCCAGTCCATTGGCCTGCAGGATCAGAAAGGCCGCCAGATGGGTGATATTGCCGTGGCCGGCCGAGGCATAGGAAAGCTTTCCCGCATTGGCCCTCACGTGCGCAATGAATTCGGACACGTTGTTGACCGGCAGGCCCGGGTGCACCGCCAGCACCAGCGGGCTGGTGCCCGTCAGCGCCACCGGCGCCAGGTCCTTCAGCGGGTCATACGTCATTTTGGCGTACAGGGCCGGATTGAGCGCCAGGCCTGCGGTGTGAAACAGCAACGTGTATCCGTCAGCCGGTGCGCGCACCACGAATTCGGCGGCGATGTTGGCATTGGCCCCGGGCTTGTTTTCCACCAGCACCGGTACCGACATCTGCTCGGCCATTTTCTGGGCCAGCACCCGGGACAGGAGGTCGGATCCGCCGCCGGCATCGAAGGGGGAAATCATGCGGATGGGTCGCGACGGATAGTCGGACTGCGCAAGCGCACCGGCGGCAACCGCCAGCATGGCCGGCAGGACCGCGAATCTCAATGCGCTCTTCCCTGTTGTCATGACCTTCTCCCGGGTGATGGCTTCATGCTTGCGCTCGCTCAGGCGCTCAAATTTCAAGAACGGCCTTGCCGATGATGCGGCGGTTGGCAAGATCGTTGATGGCATCGCCGGCACGCTCAAGCGGATAGCGCGCGCTGATCACCGGCTTCAGGCGACCCTCGGCAATCCACTGCAGCAGTTCGCGGATATTTTCGGCGCTGTCCTTGGGACGGCGGAGCATGAACTGGCCGCGACGGATGCCCATGATGAAGCAGCCCTTGATAAGCGCGAGATTGAGCGCAATCTTCGGGATCTCCCCCGAGGCAAAGCCGACCACGAGGTAACGCCCCTCCCAGGCCATGCTGCGCAGAGCCGGCTCCGCGTATTTTCCTCCCACCGGGTCATAACAGACATCGACGCCCTTTTCGCCCACCAGTTCCTTCAGTCGCTCGCGCAGGTTTTCCGTTTCGTAGTTGATCAGTTCATCCGCACCGCTCTTCCTGCAGGCTTCCAGCTTCTCCGCAGTCGAAGCACAGGCAATCACTCGTGCCCCCATCAGCTTGCCCAGTTCCACCGCCGCCATGCCGACTCCGCCCGAGGCCCCCAGCACCAGCAGCGTCTGCCCCGGCCCCAGTCTGCCGCACTGCTTGAGGGCGTAATAGCTGGTGCTGTGCGTCATGCCGAAACTTGCGCCCAGGTCAAAGGGCACCTTGTCCGGCAGATGGGCGAGCGCC
>CAIPGJ010000650.1 GCA_903864555.1 uncultured Pseudomonadota bacterium
CAGCAGCGAATGATGCAGCGCCCGGGCACCGAATACGCCTTCCAGGCCGAGTGGATCACCGGTCGCGGCAAGTTGCTGTGGCTGGCCATGGTGATGGGCGCGCTGGGCGGTGGTGCGTTCATCGTCAGCAGCGTATTGAACCTGTTGACTGGCGACGACTTCCGCATCGTCAGCCTCACCGGCCTCTTGATCGTGGCGGCCGGCAAGGGCGTGTTCCACCTGGCATTCCTCGGCCGGCCCGAGCGCTTCTGGCGCGCCTTCGCCCGCCCGCACAGCTCATGGATCAGCCGCGGCATCTACATCCTCAGCACCTTCACCCTGCTGGCCGGGGCATACCTGGCGGCCTCGTGGCTGGGTGCGTCGGCCGGGCTGGTCTCGGGCCTGCAGTGGGCGGCCACGCTGATGGCGGCGTTCCTGGTGACCTATGACGGTTTCCTGTTGCGCGACGCCAAGGCCATCGCCTTCTGGCAGACGCCCATCCTGCCCATCTTGTTTGCGTCGGCGGCGGCACTGGCCGGCGTGGGGGTGTCCTTCCTGCTGATCCCGTACTTCATTGAGGTGCGCGAATCGACCATGCGCATGGTCGAGTTCATCGATCGCCTAATCCTCATCGGGCTGGTCGGCCTGGTGGCGGCCTATCTCTGGACCATGCACAAGGCCGAGAGCGCGGCGCGGCGCTCGGTGCTGGAACTGCTGCGCGGGCAGGTGTCCGGAATGTTCCTCGCCACCTGCCTGATTGCCATCATTGTTCCCGGGTGCATCGCGGTCTACGGGATGTTCGCCCACGTGCCGCTGCATGTCCTCACCGCTGCGGGCCTGGCCGAGATCGCCGGCGAATTTGCCATCAAGTTCGTCGTGCTGCGCGCCGGCGTCTACACGCCGCTCATCCCGCAATCAGCGCAGGCGGGCGGTGACGCATTGTCCGCGTTGCACCTGCCGAAACTCACGGCCAACCCGCGGCCGCTCACGAGGGCCTGACCATGAAACTGTTCCAGCGGAAGGTTGCCAAACAGGAACCCAAAGAGGATGTCTGGGTTCCCACGATCTGCGGCATGTGCATCAACACCTGCCACGTGCGTGCACGCAAGGTCGATGGCAAGGTTGTGTACATCCAGGGCAATCCCGAGAGCCCGCTGGTGGAGGGCAAGATCTGCCCCAAGGGCATCGCCGGCGTGATGAGCCTGTATGACCCCAGCCGCTTGCGGCACCCGTTGAAGCGCACCAACCCGAAGAAGGGCCGCGACGAGGACCCGAAATTCGAGCGCATCTCCTGGGACGAGGCCATGGACATCGTCACCGGCAAGCTGAAGGAGGCGATAGATTACGACCCGCGCAGCATCCTCATTGCGCCGGGACATGGCCAGCGGCTGGCGGCCTACAAGGGCGGCGTGGCGCTGTCGATCGCGCTGGGTTGCATCGGCTTCGTCGGCGGCGGCGGGCGCCAGTGCGGCAACGCCAAGCACATGCTGGCCAACCTGCAGCATGGCACCGGCTGGGCCTTCCCCGACTGGGAGCACTGCAAGTATCTGCTGGTGTTCGGCTCGCAGATCGGTGGCGGTTCGCACTGGGCCAATGTGTCGCACATGCATGCGGTGGCGGCGGCGCGTGCGCGCGGCATGAAGGTGGTGGCCATCGATCCCTTCTGCTACGGCCTCGCGGAGAAGGCCGACGAGTGGATCCCGATCCGCCCGGGCACCGACGGCATGCTGGCCATGGCCATGCTGAACCTGATCATCA
>CAIPGJ010000651.1 GCA_903864555.1 uncultured Pseudomonadota bacterium
CGGCCAGGAAGAAGGTTGCAAACCCCATTCCCGAGTATTCGACCATGTGCCCGGCAACGATCTCCGACTCGCCCTCGACAACGTCAAATGGAGAACGGTTGGTTTCCGCAACACCGGATATGAAATACACCAGCAACATTGGCAGCAATGGCAGCCAGTTCCATGACAGGAAGTTCAGGCCTTGAGCGGCAAACATCCCCTTGTTTTGCCCGTTCACGATTTCCGACAGGTTGAGGCTGTGAGAAACCATCAGCACGCATACCAGGGCAAAACCCATCGCGATCTCGTAAGCAACGATCTGGGCTGCCGAACGCATGGCCCCCAGGAAGGCATATTTGGAATTGGAAGCCCAGCCAGCAATGATCACGCCATACACACCCAAGGACGTCATGGCCATCAGGTAGAGGATTCCGGCATCAAGATCAGCCAGCACCACCTCTGGCGCAAACGGCACGACGGCCCAAGCTGCTAGCGCCGGCGCAAGAGCCATCATGGGAGCGATGACAAACAGAAATTTGTTTGACCCATTGGGGATGATCAGTTCCTTGACCAGCGCCTTGAGGCCGTCCGCGAGTGGCTGAAGCAACCCGGCAGGTCCAACACGATTGGGCCCCAGGCGAATCTGGATCCAGCCGATGAACTTCCGCTCCCAGAGCGTCAGGTACGCCACACAGCCCAGGAGAGGAAGAACAATGCAAAGAACCAGGACCAGTGTCTTGATGACGATAAACGCCTGTCCGCCCCACGTTGCACCGAGGCCTGACTGTAACCACCCCTGGAACGCCTGGACCAGTTCCATCAGGCCTTCTCCATCGTTACATCACCGAACATGGCTCCGAGCCCGGCCGTTGTCCGGTGGGCTGCCGCAATGCGAACCACTCCGGCTGGCAATCCGTCGTCAATGGCCACCTCGAGTACGACCTCCCCGCTCTGCCTGACCCGGACCTTGTCTCCGGCTGCGACTCCAAAATGCCGCGCCAGGTGGCTGGCAATCCAGGCCTTTGGTCGGCGGGCAGCGCGGGTCTGTTGCAGCGCCTCGGAACGCCGTACTACGGGATCGGAAAAATAGGTGGGAATGTCGGACAGTCGCTGCAATACACCCGACTTGATTTCACCAAGATGCACTCCAGGGGACGCCACGTGGTTATTGAGCCTGGCCTGTATGCTTGATGAATCGCCCAGTGCCTCAGCCTTGACCGCCTCACTCTGCTCGAACTCGAAGCCCGGCACGCCAAGCAGGTTACCAAGCACCCGCAGTATCTTCCATCCAGGACGCGCATCCCCAAGCGGGCGGACCACCGCGTTGAAACTCTGGGAACGCCCCTCGCAGTTGACGAAAGTACCTGAAGTTTCCGTGAATGGCGTCATCGGCAGAAGGACATCGGCATGATCGGCTAGATGGCCGTGATAGGCAGTAAAGGCTACGACAAAATCAGCCCCCTCAAGGGCTTTCCTTGCCTGTACCGGATTGCCACAATCCAGTTCCGGCTCAATGCCGAACAGCAGATACGCCTTCCTTGGCTGCTCCAGCATGGCGCCTGCATTGAGGCCCCCAGCCACTGGCAAGCACTTGACCAGGTGACCTCCGACGGAATTTGCAGCCTGGCCCAGCACCCCAAAGTTCCCGCCCAGCATCCCGGCAAGCATTTCCGCAAGGGCCATCAGTTCCGAAGCACGCGGATGCTGCTCAGCGAAATTGCCAAGAAACACCGCTGCTCGAGTTCCGCCGATGAGTTTGTTGGCAATTGCACGTGCTGCCTCGCTGACCTGCAAAGCAGCGACAGTGGATGGCACCGCATGATTGCCAGCCTCTGCGACCGCCTTCACTACCTGTCCCAGCGTCTCAGGTAGCTGGGCTGGCGGCACAATCGCCTTGGCCGCAACATTCATGAGTAAGTCATCATCTGCGCAATGCAGAATGCTAATCAGCTGTCCACGCTTTGCTGCGACGCGAAATCTTGCCGTCAGCAGCGGGTGCTCCTGACGCAAAAAGGATCCGACAACGAGAACCCTGTCCAGAGCACTGATTTCCGACAGGCTCATCCCTAGCCACGGGGAGCCTTTGCGCGTGCCATCGCCGGAAAAGTCGGTCTGGCGCAGACGAAAATCGATGTTGTCGCTGCCCAAGCCGTTCCACAGTTTGCGTGCGAGGTGCATTTCCTCAACCGTGGATTGGGGGCTAATCAGTGCGCCCAACGCGACATCGCCGCCCGTGGCCTTCGCCGATTTGAGACCGCCAGCCACGCGTTCCAGCGCAACCTGCCAGTCGACAGCCTTCCACTCGCCATCTTGCTTGACCATAGGCTGGGTCAGGCGGTCTTCCGAATTCAGACCCTCATAAGAAAAACGGTCGCGGTCTGAAATCCAGCATTCATTGATGGCTTCGTTTTCCAGCGGTACTACACGCTTCACCGTATTCAGTTTTACCTGGACAATGAGATTCGATCCCAGGCTGTCATGAGGCGATACAGTTTTCCTGCGGTTCAGCTCCCAGGTGCGCGCGCTATAGCGGAATGGCTTTGAAGTCAGTGCACCGACCGGGCAAAGATCGATCATGTTGCCTGACAACTCCGAGTCAACCGTGTTACCGACGAATGACACGATCTCTGAACGCTCGCCACGGCCAATCATGCCCAGTTCCATGACGCCGGCCACTTCCTGTCCAAATCGCACGCACCGAGTGCAGTGAATGCAACGTGACATTTCTTCGGCGGAAATGAGAGGCCCAAGGTTTTTCTTGAAGACCACACGTTTCGGCTCGGCAAAGCGTGACGCGCTGTCTCCATAGCCGACGGCCAGATCCTGCAATTGACACTCACCACCCTGGTCGCAGATCGGGCAATCCAGAGGATGATTGATGAGCAGGAACTCCATTACACCGTTCTGCGCCTTCTTTGCAGCTTCGGAATGGGTCCATACCTTCATACCATCGGTTACCGGAGTGGCACATGCCGGCATCGGCTTGGGCGCCTTTTCAACCTGCACAAGGCACATACGGCAATTTGCTGCGATGGAAAGCTTCTTGTGATAGCAGAAATGAGGGACAAAAATACCCAACTTGTTAGCGGCCTCCATGACGGTTGCACCATGGGGAACCTCGACCGGCTTGCCGTCGACTTCGACTGTCAGAAGTGCCATGTCAGACGGCCTCCCCTACACCGTGCATGCTGCCGGCGGTCACACCATGGGACTGCCCATGGCTACCCGCATGCGCACCCGACCTACCCCATCGGGGCTCGCTATCGGGGCCGCTCACCAGGCAATGCCTGTGCTCTATGTGATACTCGAACTCGGGGCGGAAATGCTTGAGGAAACTCTTGACCGGCAATGCTGCAGCATCGCCCAGGGCGCAAATCGTCCGTCCGGCGATGTTGTCGGCCACGCTCTCGAGCAGGGACAGATCTTCCGGGCGCCCTTTGCCGGTTTCAATGCGGTTCACCACCCTGTAGAGCCAGCCAGTCCCTTCACGGCAAGGGGTGCATTGCCCACAGGACTCCTCGTGATAGAAATAAGATAGTCGCTCAAGAGCCCTGACCATGCAGGTGGTCTCGTCCATCACGATCACAGCACCGGAACCAAGCATGGAACCAGCCTTCGCAATCGAGTCGTAATCCATATCAGTGGCCATGATGACCTCGGCTGGAAGCACGGGCATTGACGAGCCCCCGGGAATAACGGCCTTCAGTTTGTGACCTCCACGGACGCCCCCTGCCATCTCCAGCAACTTTGCAAACGGTGTCCCAAGACGGACCTCGTAATTGCCAGGCCGGTTGACATGACCGGTAACCGAGAAAACCTTGGTACCACCGTTGTTCGGTTTGCCCAACGCGAGGAAAGCATCGGCGCCATTGCGTACGATCCACGGCACGTTGGCGAAGGTCTCTGTGTTGTTGATCGTTGTCGGCTTGCCATACAAACCGAAACTGGCGGGAAATGGTGGCTTGAACCTGGGCTGCCCCTTTTTCCCTTCAAGCGACTCGAGCAGTGCAGTTTCCTCGCCACAGATGTAGGCCCCATAGCCTGCATGCGCGTAAAGTTCAAAACTGAATTCTGCGCCGAGTATGTTGCGCCCAAGCAGGCCGGCAGCACGAGCCTCGGTGAGTGCTTCCTCGAAACGCTCGTAGA
>CAIPGJ010000652.1 GCA_903864555.1 uncultured Pseudomonadota bacterium
GCACTCAAGGGCGATCCGCCGGCGCTGTACTTCATCGGCTATCCGGGCGACGGCACGACCATCGTGCGCACCTGGATCCAGCAGGGTGGGCCGCAGAAGTTCTTGTTGAATGACGGCATGAATGCCGCTGATTTCATTAAGGGTGTTGGCCCGCAATTTCTGGCCAACGCCTTTGGCACTTCATCGGGCACCACCAAGACTCCCTCGACCGAGTTCTTCACCACGGCCTATCCGGCCATGAGCGGTGGTTTCGACGCTGGCGCACCGGCTGCAGACCGCGCGTTTGACGCTGGTGCAATCCTCGGCCTTGCCGTTGCCCATGCCGGCAAGTTCGAGGCCGCAGCCATCCGCGATTCGATCCGCAAGGTAACCGAACCAGGTGGCGAAGTGGTGCATGCCGGCCCCCAAGGTTTTGCCCGCGCGCTGCAGCTTATCCGTGAAAAGAAGCCGGTGCGTTATGTCGGCGTCATCGGCAATGTGCAGTTTGACCGCAACGGCGACATCGTGGGTCCGTTCCGCACCTGGCGCATCACCAACGGCGAGGTCACCACCGTCGGTCAGATGTCTACTGAGGACGTCCAGGCGATCCAGGCGCGTCTGCCCAAGTGAGCGACGGGTTGGCCGCACGCAGCGCCCGGCTGAAACCCGAGCGCGCCGTGCTGGCGCCCGGGCTGGAGATATCCCGCATGGTCACCGGCCTTTGGCAGGTGGCCGACATGGAACGTGACGGCGCGCCGCTTGATCCGGTGCGCGCCTCAGCGGCAATGGCCGACTACGTGTCGGCAGGCTTTGACAGTTTCGACATGGCCGACCATTACGGTTCGGCAGAGCTGATTACCGGCGAGTTGCTCGCGGGCGCCCGGCCCAGCAGTGTGCGGGCCTTCACCAAATGGTGCCCGCCACCGGGCCTGATGACCGCGGCCACGGTACGTGCAGGCGTGCAGCGCTCGCTCGACCGGATGGGTGTTGAATGCATAGACCTGTTGCAGTTCCACTGGTGGACCTTCGACCATCCAGGCTACATCGACGCGATGCTCGAACTCGCCCGCCTGCGCCAGGAAGGGCTGATCGCCCATATCGGTTTGGTCAACTTCGACACAGCGCACCTGCGCGTACTGCTGGCCGAAGGAATCCCGGTGGCCAGCAACCAGGTCTGCATCTCGCTGCTGGACCGGCGTGCCACCGAGGACATGGCGCAACTCTGCCTGGAGCGCGGTGTCAGACTGCTGGCTTATGGCGTGCTGGGCGGCGGTTTCCTTGGCGGGCGCTGGGTCGGCGCCGCCGAGCCGCACGCAGTGTCCGACTGGAGCAAGATGAAGTACCAGCGCTTTGTCCATGCCATTGGCGGTTGGGACGCCCTGCAAGGGGTTCTAAGCGCTGCGCAGCGGATCGGCCACAAACACGGTGTGTCGGTATCCAACGTGGCCACCCGCTGGGTGCTAGAGCAGCCGGCAGTGGCCGCCGTCATCGTCGGTGCGCGGCTGGGCGAGTCGGAGCACCGCGCAGACAACCTGAAGGTGTTCGATTTCTCGCTGGACGACGAAGACAAGGCCTGTCTGGAGTCGGCCTTTGCCCGCACGAAGCGCCTACCAGGTGACTGCGGCGACGAATACCGCAGAGCGCCGTTTCTGACCGCGTCGGGCGACCTCAGCCACCATCTCGGCGCCTTGCCTGCGCTGTGGCAACGTGTGCCAGTGCCTGGCCACACCGACCGCTGGAGCATCAGCAGCGGCAGCGTTTGGGAGCCCCTTGCGGGTTACTCGCGCGCGATGCGCATCGGCAACCGTATCCTCGTTTCTGGCACCACGGCCACGCACGGCA
>CAIPGJ010000653.1 GCA_903864555.1 uncultured Pseudomonadota bacterium
ACCCGGGGCGGATGCCGCCGAAGTGTTGGCGCAGCTCGGGCGTTCCATGGCAGGGGCCCCAGACAAGGCTGCTGCGCTCAAGCTGATGCGGGAACTGGCCCAGGCTTACCCCAAGTTGCCGGCGGCGCGGCTGGCCGTGGCGCAGGCCGCCTTGCTTAACGGAGACGAGGCTGCGGCGCTGCAGGAAGTGGCCCAGGCGCGCGCCCAGCGGCCGGAGTCTGAGCAGGCCGTCCTGCTGGAGGCCCAGATTGTGCAAAGGCGATCCATGGCCGATGCGGTAAAGCTGCTGCAGGTCTACCTGGAGCAGTACCCCGGATCGCGCGAAGTGCGTCTTAATTACGCCAGGGGCTTGATTTCGGAGAAGCGTTTTGGCGAGGCAAGGGTCGAGTTCCAGCGGCTGGTGGACGCCTTTCCGGAAAATGCCGAAGTTGTTTTTGCCGTTGCCCTGCTGTCCCTGCAGCTGAACGACCGGGGTCTTGCAGAGCAGCAGCTGAAACGTCTGCTTGAGCTCGGATTCAGGGACACCGACCTGGTGCGCCTGTATCTGGGCCAGATTGCCGATGAGGGCAAGCGGCCTGAAGAGGCGCTGAAGTGGTACGCCGAAATCGAGCCAGGCGAACAATACCTGCCGGCGCGGCTCCGCCATGCGCAGATACTGGCGCGACAGGGGAAGCTGGGCGAAGCCAGGGCCTGGTTGCAGGACAGCGAAGTGTCGGGGACATCCCAGCGGGTGCAGTTGCTGCTTGGGGAAACGCAACTGCTCAGGGATGCCGGCGATATCAAGACCGGATTCGTGTTGCTCGAAGACGCGCTCAATCGCCTGCCCGACAATCCGGAACTCCTGTACGAGCACGCGATGTTGGCCGAGCGCATCGACAAGCTCGATGTTCTGGAGTCCGGCATGAAGAAGCTCATCAGCCTCAAGCCAGACCATGCGCATGCCTACAACGCACTCGGTTACTCGTTTGCCGACCGGAACGTGCGCCTGACCGAGGCAAGGGAGCTTATCGAGCGGGCCCTGAAACTGGCCCCTGACGACGCTTTCATCATCGACAGCATGGGATGGGTACTGTTTCGCCAGGGAGAGCTGGAGCAGGCGCTGGGCCACCTGAAGAGGGCCTATGCCTTGAGGCCGGACGCTGAGATAGCGGCCCATCTTGCCGAGGTGCTGTGGGCCATGGGCCGGCAACCCGAAGCGGAAGTCTTGCTCAAGGACGCCGGCGAAAACCATCCCGGCAGCGATATCCTGCTCAAGACTATCCAGCGGCTCAAGCGCTGACGAGCCGCATGAGGTCGGCTTTTCCAGCGGGAATCATGCTTGGGCTCGCCCTGCTTCTGGGGGGGTGTGCCAGCCTGGATCCGGTGGGGTTGCCGCAGACTGAAGCCGACCTGGAGATGAAAGGGCGCGTCGCCTTCCGCTACGGCAGCGAAGGGGGCTCAGCCTCCGTCAACTGGCGCCACGCGCCAACATTTGATGACATGCTGATCACCGGGCCACTGGGTCAGGGTATTGCACGCCTTACAAGGGCCAACCAGTCATTCACGCTCACCACTGTGGACGGCAAGGTGTATCGCGCGCCCGACGCAGAGTCGCTCACCGAGGCTGTGCTGGGATGGCGTCTGCCTCTGGCGGGACTGCCGGACTGGGTTCGTGGCAGGCCGGTTGCCGAACGTCCGGCACAGGTGGATAAGGATGGCAATGGACAAGTGCTGGTCATCGTGCAGGACGACTGGCGCATTGAATACCAGACGTGGAACGGCGCGAATCCGGCGAGAATGAGCCTGCGCCGCCAGGCGGATCAGAGCCGCAGTGCCATTGACTTGCGCCTGATCATCGATGAACTGGGCATTGCAAGGTGAAGCGTGACTTGTGGGGCCTTGAGCTGCCTGCGCCCGCCAAACTCAATCTCTTTCTGCACGTGATCGGTCGCAGGGCCGATGGCCACCATCTGCTGCAAAGTGTCTTTCGCATGGTCGACCTCCAGGACAGCCTGCGGTTCATGCCCCGCCAGGATGGCGAAATCCGGCTGAAATGCAATATTGCGGAGCTCACCGATACCGAAGACCTGAGCGTGCGCGCAGCCCGTCTGCTCAAGGCGCACACCGCACATGACGGTGGCGTCGATATCCTGCTGGAAAAGCGCATCCCCATGGGTGGCGGGCTGGGGGGAGGGAGCTCGGATGCTGCCACTACGCTCATGGCGCTGAATGCCCAGTGGAATCTGGCGCTGGGGGCGGCTGAACTGGCCACCCTTGGGCTCAAACTGGGTGCCGATGTGCCATTTTTTCTGGGCATGGGCAGCGCCTTTGCCGAAGGAATCGGCGAGAAACTGGTTCCACTCACATTGCCGGCAGCCTGGTACCTGGTGCTCGTGCCTCCCGTTTCAGTGCCCACTGCGGGGGTTTTTGCGGCGAAGGAATTGACAAGAAATACAAAAACCATCAAAATATCAGGCTTTTCGGCAGGTCCCGGTCAGTATCGGTCCGGTTTTGGTCACAATGACCTTGAGCCTGTCGTATGCAGTCGTTACCCGCAGGTAGCAGAGCATCTGGCCTGGCTCAGACAACAGGCCGATGCCCGCATGAGCGGTTCCGGCGCCTGCATATTTGCGGAATTTGCCACCGAGCGCGCGGCGCGCGCGGCGGCGTCCAGAATGCCTGCAGGGATGCATGGTCATGTGGTTCGTGGCCTGGATTGGCATCCGCTGGGAGTTTTTCTGGACGAAGGTTAGCGCTTGGGGAGTCGCCAAGTTGGTTAAGGCACCGGATTTTGATTCCGGCATGCGAAGGTTCGAATCCTTCCTCCCCAGCCATTTTTAAGTTTGGCCGCCATGCACCGATCCAGTGGTGTGTGCGGATAATGAATCATCTTGGCATCCGCGCCCGAAGCGCGGCAACGGCAACGGCGCGGAGCAAGCAATGGCCTACGAGAGCCTCATGGTATTCACAGGGAATGCCAACCCGTTGCTGGCGCACGCGGTTGTCAGGCGTCTCAACATCCCGCTCGGACACGCAACCGTCACCCAGTTCTCCGATGGCGAAGTCAATGCCGAGATTCTGGAGAATGTGCGGGGCAAGGACTGCTTCGTACTTCAGTCCACCTGCGCGCCGACCAACGACAATCTGATGGAAGTGTTGCTGACGGTGGATGCGCTCAAGCGCGCCTCCGCAGGCAGGGTGACCGCAGCCATTCCCTACTTCGGCTATGCGCGGCAGGACCGGCGTCCCAGATCAGCCCGGGTGGCCATCAGCGCCAAGGTGGTTGCCAACATGCTGCATGCGGTTCACGTCGATCGCATGCTGACCATGGACCTGCATGCCGACCAGATACAGGGTTTCTTCGATGTTCCCGTGGACAACATCTACTCGACCCCGGTGTTGCTGGGTGATGTCTGGAAGCACGGCTACGAGGACCTGATCGTGGTATCGCCGGATGTCGGCGGCGTAGTGCGGGCACGTGCCATGGCCAAGCGCCTGGATTCGGATCTGGCCATCATCGACAAGCGCCGCCCCAAGGCGAATGTCTCGGAAGTGATGAACATCATTGGCGACGTGCGGGGCCGCACTTGCGTCATCATGGACGATATCGTGGATACCGCGGGCACGCTGGCCAAGGCCGCCCAGGCGCTGAAGGACGAAGGCGCCAAGCGGGTCGTTGCCTATTGCACCCATCCGGTGCTCTCCGGCGGCGCGGTGCAGCGCATCCAGGAATCGGCCATGGACGAACTGGTGGTCACCGACACCATCCCGCTGTCCAAGGAAGGTCAGGCCTGCAAGAAGATTCGCGTGCTGTCGGTTGCCGGCCTGCTGGCCGAGACCATCCTGCGCATCAGCAATGAGGATTCCGTCAGCTCGCTGTTTGTCGAGTAGCGGAAAAGATTTTTTGTAACCGGTGCGTCTGGTCGCGGACGCACCTTTTTTGGAGGCCATCATGGCACTAGAAGTCATTGCGCAATCGCGCAAACTGCAGGGCACGGGTGCGAGCCGCCGCCTGCGCAACGCCGGCAAGGTTCCCGGCATTGTCTATGGCGGTAAGAAGGATCCTGTCACCATCGAGCTGGACCACAACACGCTGTTTCATGCGCTGCGAAACGAGAAGTTCCACGCATCCATCCTCGACCTCACAATGGATGGTGCAAAGGAACAGGTGCTGCTGCGCGCAGTGAACATGCATCCCTTCAAGATGCAGGTGCAGCATATCGATTTCCAGCGTGTTTCCGCCGACCAGAAAGTTCACATGAAGGTGCCCTTGCACTTCGTGAATGCTGATCAGGCAGAGGCCGTGAAGCTGGGCGGCGCCCTGGTCAGCCACATCCTCAATGAGCTGGACATCCGCTGCCTTCCGGCTGACCTGCCCGAGTACATCGAGGTGGATCTGTCCACGATTGAAGTCGGTCAGACCCTCCACGTCAGCGACATCAAGCTGCCCCAGGGTGTCGAGGCCGCGCTGCGAGCCAGGGACAATCCCGCGGTTGCAGCGGCCCAGCTGCCGCGTACGGGTGCAGGCGACGAAGAAGCCGCCACCGCTGATGGCGCCCCTGCCGCTGCCGAAGTTCCGGCCGCCAAGCAGAAGGAGCCGGCTGCTGCTGCTGCTGCAGGGGGTGACAAGAAGGACAAGAAGGACAACAAGGGCGGCAAGAAGTAAGCTGCCCCGGTGCACCAAAGGCGCGGCATTCTGCCGCGCCTTTTTTGTTCCAACCCTGATAAGGCGCGCACGCGGTGCCCCATCGCCCCATCCGATTGATAGCCGGCCTAGGTAATCCTGGCCGGCAGCATGAACGTGACCGCCACAATGTCGGTTTCTGGTTCCTGTCGCGTCTCGCCGAAGGCAAAGGCATCAGCCTGGCAAAGGACTCGAAATACCAGGCGATCACCGGCAAGTTGCCAGGCGGTCCGGGCAGGGAAGTCTGGCTGGTCCTGCCGCAGACCTACATGAATCTCTCCGGCCGTTCGGTCGGCAGCCTGGCGAGATTCTTCAAGATTGCCCCTGAAGAAGTGCTGGTGATACACGATGAACTGGATTTCCTGCCGGGTGTGGTCAAGGCCAAGCTGGGCGGGGGCTTAGGTGGCCACAACGGGCTGAAGGATATCTCCGCAGCGCTGGGCTCGCAGCAATTCTGGCGCCTGCGGGTCGGCATCGGCCATCCAGGCGATCGTGATCTGGTGGCTGATTACGTGCTTTCCTCGCCGGCACCGCAGGATCGTGAGTTGATCGACCAGTCCATAGGGCGTGGCCTGGATTGCCTGCCGGCGATGCTGGACGGTGAAATGGAAGCCGCCATGCTGAAGTTGCATACCAAACCCGCGCCGGCACCCGCCGGTGGTGAAAAAGGAAAGCCATGAGCGTCAAATGCGGCATCGTCGGACTCCCCAACGTGGGCAAGTCCACCCTCTTCAATGCCCTCACCAAGGCCGGCATTGCAGCGGAAAACTATCCTTTCTGCACCATCGAGCCCAATGTCGGCATCGTCGAAGTACCTGACCCGCGCATGGATGCCCTGTCGGCCATCGTCAAGCCGCAGAAGGTGGTGCCTGCAGTCGTGGAATTCGTCGACATCGCAGGTCTGGTTGCCGGCGCCTCCAAGGGCGAGGGCCTGGGCAACAAGTTTCTGGCCAACATCCGCGAGACCGATGCCATTGCGCATGTGGTGCGCTGCTTCGAGGACCCCAATGTCGTGCACGTTGCCGGCAAGGTCGATCCCATCTCCGACATCGAGACCATCAACACCGAGCTTGCCCTGGCCGATCTTGCCGCCGTGGAAAAGCAGTTGTCCAAGAATGTGAAACTGGCCAAGACCGGCGGTGACAAGGAAGCAGTCCGCCTGGTTGCCGTGCTGGAGAAGATACAGGCCGTGCTGGATCAGGGGCGTCCGGCACGTACTCTGGATCTCTCCAAGGAGGAACTGGCGGTGGTGACACCAATGTTCCTCCTCACCATGAAGCCGACCATGTATGTGGCCAACGTCAGCGAGCATGGGTTCGAGAACAATCCGTTGCTGGCCTGCGTCGAGGAGTATGCGAAGAAGGAAGGCTCCCCGGTGGTCGCCATCAGCGCCGCGATGGAGTCACAGATTGCCGATTTGTCCGACGAAGACAAGCAGATGTTCCTCGACGACATGGGCATGACCGAACCAGGGCTGAACCGGGTGATTCGCGCCGGCTATGCGATCCTCGGCCTGCAGACCTATTTCACCGCAGGCGTGAAGGAAGTGCGCGCCTGGACGGTGAGGGTGGGGGCCACCGCACCGCAGGCGGCGGGTGTCATCCACACGGATTTCGAGCATGGATTCATCCGGGCCGAAGTGACGGCCTACGACGATTTCGTGGCCTGCAAGGGTGAGCACGGCGCCAAGGAGGCGGGCAAGCTGCGCGTGGAAGGCAAGGAGTACGTGGTGCATGACGGCGACGTGATGCACTTTCGCTTCAACGTCTGAGTCCGCACCCGAGCCATGACGCCGTTGCTGCTTGATCTGCTGTGCGAG
>CAIPGJ010000654.1 GCA_903864555.1 uncultured Pseudomonadota bacterium
TGCCGGAGCACACCACCGTGCACTGGCACGGCATCCTGCTGCCCAACGGCATGGACGGCGTCGGCGGCCTCACGCAGCCGCAGATCGGGCCCGGCAAGACCTTCGTCTACGAGTTCACCATGAAGAAGTCCGGCACCTTCATGTACCACCCGCATGCCGACGAGATGGTGCAGATGGCCATGGGGTTGATGGGCTTCCTCGTCGTGCATCCGAAGGACCCGGGCTTCATGCGCGTGGATCGCGACTTCGTGTTCCTGCTGAGCGCCTACGACATCGAGCCCGGCAGCGCGACGCCGCGCGTCAACACCATGACCGACTTCAACCTGTGGAGCTGGAACAGCCGCGTGTTCCCGGGCATCGCGCCACTGGTGGCTGCCAAGGGCGACCGCGTGCGTATTCGCGTCGGCAACCTCACCATGACCAACCATCCCATCCACCTGCATGGCTACGACTTCGAAGTGACCGGCACCGACGGCGGCTGGGTGCCCAAGGCGGCGCGCTGGCCGGAGGTGACCACCGATGTCGCGGTGGGGCAGATGCGGGCGCTGGAGTTCGTCGCCGACGCGCCGGGCGACTGGGCCATCCACTGCCACAAGTCGCACCACACCATGAACGCCATGGGCCACAAGGTGCCGACCCTGATCGGCGTCGATCATCAGGGCCTTGCCGAGCGCATCACGCGCCTGATACCGGACTACATGGTGATGGGCGATCGCGGCATGGCCGACATGGGCGACATGGAAATGCCGCTGCCACCCAATACCCTGCCCATGATGACCGGCAGCGGCCCGTTCGGCGCACTGGAGATGGGCGGGATGTTCTCGGTGCTGAAGGTGCGCGAAGGCCTGGCGCGCGACGACTACAAGGACCCGGGCTGGTACACGCATCCGGCCGGAACGGTGGCACATGAATGGACCGGCACGTCATCTGACCCGGCACCGGTTAGTGCTGCCCCCTCCTCCTCAGGTCCCGCAAAGACCGGCGGCGACAAGCCCGCCATGACTATCCGCCGCAACGGCGGTCACGATCATCACTGAATGACAAAGGAACTTTCATGAAAATGACCCGACCCCGACTGATCACTCTGATGGCCGCACTGGCCATGGTCGCCGTCCCGCTTGCCGTTCACGCGGCCGGCAACCACGCCGGCGGGCATTCTCATGCCGCAACAGCCGACGAAACACCGTTCGGCATGCCCGGCGACAAGAAGGTGGCGAGCCGCACCGTCACCATCAGGATGAGTGACGCCATGCGCTTCTCGCCGGCCGCGGTGAATGTGAAACTGGGCGAAACCATCCGTTTCGTCGTCACCAACCCCGGCAATCTGAAACATGAGTTCGTGCTCGGCACCATGAACGACCTGAAGGAACATGCCGAGGCCATGAAGAAGCATCCCGACATGGAGCACGGCGAGGAGAACCATGCCGTCGATCTGGCGGGCGGCAAGCGCGGCAGTCTGCTGTGGAAATTCTCCAAGCCGGGCGAGTTCTACTTCGGTTGCCTCATTCCCGGGCACTTCGATGCCGGCATGATCGGCAAGGTGATCGTCAA
>CAIPGJ010000655.1 GCA_903864555.1 uncultured Pseudomonadota bacterium
CACGGTGCGGTCCAGTCCGGCGCGGGTCGGGTGCGCCATCACCAGCCGCAGTTGCGCCGGTTGGTCTCCGGAACCTGCCAGGAGGACCCGTACCGCGTCGCGCGAAGGCGAGAACTGCACATTGGCGCTGATGCCCAGGGCCACAGCCTGCTGGTCGCGCTTGAGCGTGCGGTTGATGGCGAGGCCTTCCTTGTAGTAATCATCGGATACCAGCCCGTCATTGCTGCTGAATGCCAGTACGGTGGTGTAGATGCCGGCCACCACCACCACCGCGGGGCCCAGCATCAGCAACCAGGGCCAGCGATGGCGATACCAGGGCGTTGCGCTTGCAGAGTTCATGGCCTGCTCCTTTTGTGCATGGTTGTGCCGCATGGGTTCATCGGGATGGAATCAGGAAGCTGGATTGCTCCCGGGACTCGAAGGTGTTCCCGGCGCCGTCATCGGGCGTACCCCGTACCAGGAAGTGGATGTGCTGGCTGCGCCCGGCATCCTGCCCGGGCTCCGCCCTGAGCCGCACCGGCACCATGGTGGTCGAGACGGGCGGCACCGTCAGGGTCTGCACACCGGAGCGCCCATGACTGTCGCGCTCCCCTTCGAACGATTCCCTCTCCGACCTGACCTTGAGGTCGCGAAGCGCTTCATGACCGGACACCGAAACCTCCACCCGCATGGGGTGTTCCGTGGTGTTCATGATCTGCAGCCGGTAGATGTTCTCGATGCGACCTTCGCCGATGTCACGCGCCAGGCTGGCGCGGTCACGAATCACATCAACCTTGAGCGGCACCCGCATCATCAGCGCAGCCGTGGTGGCGACCACCACCAGGACGAGTATCGAGGTATAGACCAGCACCCGCGGGCGAAACATGCGGCGCAGGATCCGCGCGCCATCCCAGCGGTTCTTGATGGCATTCTCCGTGGAGTAGCGGATCAGGCCAGTGGGGTACTTCATCTTCGTCATGACCTGGTCGCAGGCATCGATGCAGGCGGCGCAGCCTATGCATTCATATTGCAGCCCGTTGCGGATGTCGATGCCGGTGGGGCAGACCTGCACGCAGATGCCGCAGTCGACACAGTCGCCCAGACCAAGCGAGTGCGCATCGGCGCTGCGGCTGCGGCTGCCCCGCTGCTCGCCGCGCTGCGCATCGTAGGTGATGATCATGGTATCGGGGTCGAACATGGCGCTCTGGAAGCGCGCATAGGGGCACATGTACTTGCACACCTGCTCGCGCATCCAGCCGGCGTTGCCATAGGTGGCGAATGAATAGAACAATAGCCAGAAGGTTTCCCAGGGGCCCAGTCCGAAGCGGGCGATCTCACCGGCCAGTTCGCGGATGGGACTGAAGTAGCCGACAAAGGTGAATCCGGTCCATAGTGCCAGCGCCACCCACAGCGCATGCTTGGTCGCCTTGAGCATGACCTTGCGGGGGCTGGCTGCCGCCTGGTCAAGGCGCATGCGCGCCTGGCGATCGCCTTCGACCTTGCGCTCTATCCACATGAACAGTTCGGTGTAGACGGTCTGCGGACAGGCATAGCCGCACCACAGGCGTCCGGCGATCGCGGTGAAGAGGAACAGCGACAGCGCCGACACCACCAGCAGCGCGGTCAGGTAGATGAAGTCCTGGGGCCAAAGGACCAGCCCGAAGATGTAGAACTTGCGGCCGACCAGGTCAAAAAGAACCGCCTGGCGTCCGTTCCACTGGAGCCAGGCGGTGCCATAGAACGCCAGCTGCGTCAGGATGACCAGGCTCATGCGCCATCCCGCGAACCAGCCGGTCACGGCGCGCGAATAGATCTTGCGCCGGACCTCGTACAGTGATTCCTCTACTTCTCCGCCCTTCCCTCCTGGAACCGCATTGCGATCGAAGTGAACTGGCTTGACTCCTCCACTCATTTAGCAGCGGCCTGCCCACCGGGCCTGGGCGGTGCGGCGCCACCGGTATTGGAGAGTCCGTGCACATATCCGGCGAGCACATGCACGCGTGCCTCGCCGAGGAAGTCCTTGTGGGCCGGCATGGCATTGTTGCGCCCCTTGACCACGGTTTCAATGATCACCGGCTCGAGCGAACCGTACAGCCAGGTCTGGTCAGTGAGATTAGGCGCCCCAAGCTGCTGATTGCCCTTGCCGTCGGCACCGTGGCAGGCGACGCAGTTGGCGGTAAAAACGTCCTTGCCACGTGTCACGCGCAGGGTATCTGCGGCCAGACCGGACAAGGAACGCACGTAATTGGCGACGTCCTTGGCGCCTTCCGCACCCAGCGCGGGACCGAAGGGCGGCATGATGCCGTTGCGACCGTTCAATATCGTGGCCTTGATGGCAGCCTCATCACCACCGTACAGCCAGTCCTTGTCGGTCAGGTTGGGAAAGCCCTTGCTGCCGCCACCATCCGAGGAATGGCACTGGGCGCAGTAATTGAGGAACAGCCTCTGTCCCAGCGCCTTGGCCTGCGGATCGGCTGCCAGTTGCGCCAGGTCGAGCTTGGCGAACTTCTCATACAGTGGCGCCACCTCGGCTTCGGCCTTCTTCACCTCTTCGGTGTACTGGCCTGAAGAACTCCAGTTCAACTGGCCCTTCCAGCTGCCCAGGCCCGGATAAAAGACCAGATAGACCAGGCTGAACACGATGGTCAGGTAGAACATCATGATCCACCAGGCCGGCAGCGGATTGTTGAATTCCTGAAGGTCCTCATCCCAGACGTGCGGGGTCTTGTCCGGATCGCTCGCCACCTTGCGGCTGCTCTGCATTTTCAGCAGCACCGCGCAGGCCAGCATGCTGACCACGGTCAGCACGCCGATGTAGTAGTCCCAGAAGCCTGAAGTGAATTCGCTCATTGCCGTCCCCTTTCGCCAATCCGGTCCTCTTCATCGAAGGGCAGTTGTGCAGCCTCCTCGAAACGCTTCCTGTTGGAACTGCTCCAGGCCCAGATGACGATTCCCACGAACGTCGCAAAGCTCACCACGGTGACGGCTTCGCGCACAGTATTGATGTCCATGTTCTTACCTCTTGGTCTTGATTGACGTGCCGAGGACCTGCAGGTAGGCGATGAGCGCATCCTGCTCCGTCTTGCCCTCGAGCTGTTTCTTGGCGCCGGCGATATCGGCATCGCTGTAGGGGTGGCCCAGGGTACGCAACGCCTTCAGGTGATCCTCGATGTCGCCGCCAGCCGCAGGCGACTTGGCAAGCCAGGGGTAGGCAGGCATGTTGGATTCCGGCACCAGTTCGCGCGGGTTGTTGAGGTGGATGCGATGCCAGTCATCGCTGTAGCGGCCGCCAACGCGCGCCAGATCCGGCCCGGTGCGCTTGCTGCCCCACTGGAAGGGCCGGTCGTAGACGAACTCGCCCGCCACTGAATAGTGGCCATAGCGCTCGGTCTCGGCCCGGAACGGCCGGATCATCTGCGAGTGGCAGTTGTAGCAGCCTTCACGGACGTAGATGTTGCGCCCGACCAGTTCCACCGGGGTGTAAGGCTTGAGGCCCTGCACCGGTTCGGTGGTGGAGCGCTGGAAGTACAGCGGAACGATCTCGACCAGACCACCGACGGCGACCACCAGGATGATCAGCACGATGAGCAGCGCGCTGTTCTTCTCGATCATGTCATGTGTGAATTTCATGTTTTTCCCTTCAGGCGTGTGCCGCAGCAGGCATCGGAATCACGGCATCCACCGAGCGACCGGACGCAATGGTCTTCCAGACGTTGTAGGCCATGATGAGCATGCCGGAGAAGTACAGGACGCCGCCCAGCAGCCGGATCACGTAGAACGGATAGGTGGCCTTGACGCTCTCGACGAAAGTGTAGGTCAGCGTGCCATCCTCGCTGACGGCGCGCCACATCAGGCCCTGCATCACCCCGGCGATCCACATCGCGGCGATGTAGAGCACGATGCCGATGGTCGCCACCCAGAAGTGCGTGGTGATCAGCTTGACGCTGTACATCTCGATGCGTCCGAACAGGCGCGGGATCAGGTAGTACATGCTGCCCATGCTCACCAGGCCGACCCAGCCCAGGGCACCGGAGTGCACATGGCCGATGGTCCAGTCCGTGTAATGCGATAGCGCATTCACCGTCTTGATCGACATCATCGGGCCCTCGAAGGTCGACATGCCGTAGAAAGACAGCGAGACGATGAGGAACTTCAGGATGGGATCGGTGCGCAGTTTGTGCCAGGCCCCCGACAGGGTCATCATGCCGTTGATCATGCCGCCCCACGAAGGCGCCAGCAGGATCAGCGAGAACAGCATGCCGATGGACTGGGCCCAGTCAGGCAACGCCGTGTAGTGCAGATGGTGGGGGCCGGCCCACATGTAGGTGAAGATCAGGGCCCAGAAGTGCACCACCGACAGGCGGTAGGAGTAGACCGGGCGACCGGCCTGCTTGGGGATGAAGTAATACATCATGCCGAGGAAGCCGGCGGTCAGGAAGAAGCCCACCGCGTTGTGCCCGTACCACCACTGGATCATGGCGTCCTGGACTCCGGCATAGGCCGAGTAGGACTTCCACAGCCCGACCGGCAGCGCTGCGCTGTTCACCAGGTGCAGGATGGCCACCGTGAGGATGAAGGCGCCGAGGAACCAGTTGGCCACGTAGATGTGGGATGTCTTCCGCTTGACCAGCGTGCCGAAGAACACGATGGCGTAGGACACCCACACCAGCGTGATCAGGATGTCGATGGGCCACTCCAGTTCTGCGTATTCCTTGCCGGAGGTAATGCCCAGCGGCAGCGTGATGGCGGCAGCAACGATAATGGCCTGCCACCCCCAGAACGTGAAGGATGCCAGGACTGGGGCAAACAGCCTCGCATGGCAGGTGCGCTGAACGATGTAGTAGGAGGTTGCAAACAGCGCGCTGCCGCCAAAAGCGAAGATCACCGCATTGGTATGCAGGGGTCGCAGTCGCCCGTAGCTCAGCCAGGGTATGCCAAAGGTCAAGTCAGGCCAGATCAGCTGCGCGGCGATGATGACGCCGACCAGTATGCCGACGATGCCCCATACGACGGTCATCACCGAAAACTGGCGGATGACGCCGTAGTTGTAGCTCTCTTCACGATTCATGGTTATTCCTTAGCTTGCTCTTGCTGGCTCACTCAACCCGCAAACGCAAACGCCGCCTCCGGGGCCGCTTGTGGCAGCCTGGAAAGCGGCGGGTGCGCTGGCATGGATTACCGTCTGCTCCGGGGAAACAGTCCGGCTACTCAGAACTTCCAGCCCAGGCCCACACCAATGGCCAGGGGATCAAGCTTGAGCGTGCTGACCTTGCCGCCGTTGAGGAACACGTCGGTCTGGAGGTAGATCTTCTTGATGTCCAGGTTGAGGAACAGGTTGTTGGACAGCTTGTAGTCGAGGCCGGCCTGCAGGGCGCCGCCGGTGCTGTCGTTCTCCAGGCCCAGGCCGGTGCTCAGCTGGACGCTGCTGATCTTGGTGTAGTTGATACCGGCGCCGACATAGGGACGGACGGTGCCTTCAGGATTGAAGTGGTATTGAATGGTCAGCGTGGGGGGCAGGTGCTTGAAGGACCCGACATTGTTCAGGCCCAGCGCGTTCACGTGGACATTGTGCTTTTGCGGATAGGTCAGGATCAGTTCTGCGGCGATGTTCTTGGTGAAGAAGTAGCTGATGTCCACTTCCGGGATGGTCTTGTCGCTGGCGGTGATGGTATTGGCCGGCAGGACGCCGGTCAGCGCGCCCACACCGGCGCTGCTGCTGTTGTCCATGCCCAGATGCACTGCGCGCACGCGCACCATCCACGGGCCTTCCTTCTGCTGGGCAAAAGCGCCGGCGCTGGCCGCCAGTGCGACTGCTGCCACGATGAGTTTGGTGTTGACTGTTGTCATGACGGGTATCTCCTCTTGTGGAAAATCTTGGTGCCTGAAGTATCCGGCGGGATGTCCTTCCCCCGTTTGATCAAGGTCAAACCGCCTGTTTGTCAGGCGGAGCTGCAGGCGCGGGGGTGTCGTCATCCATCAGCACTTTCAGGCCGGGGCCTTCCAGGTCGTCGAACTGCCCTCCGCGCAGGGCCATCCAGAA
>CAIPGJ010000656.1 GCA_903864555.1 uncultured Pseudomonadota bacterium
CGTCATAGAGCCGTATGCACACCCCGGCTGCAACCCGACCGCAGCGCCCCGAGCGTTGCCGCGCCGCCGCCTGCGAGATGGGCTCGACCTTCAGCTGCTCGACCTTGTTGCGATAGCTGTAGCGCTTCACGCGTGCCAGGCCCGTGTCCACAACGTAACGGATGCCGGGCACCGTGAGCGAGGTTTCCGCCACATTGGTGGCGAGCACGATGCGCCGCGCATTGTGCGGCTTGAACACGCGCTCCTGTTCGGCCGTTGACAGGCGCGCGAACAGCGGCAGGATCTCGGTGTGCGGCGGGTGATGCTTGCGCAATGCTTCGGCGGCTTCACGGATCTCGCGCTCGCCCGGGAGAAACACCAGCACGTCGCCATCGCCCAGGCGCGCCAGGTCGTCCACCGCGTCGACGATGGCTTCATTGAGATCGGCATCGCCCGGATCGCCCCCCTTTTGCGTGCCCGCCTCCACCGGCCGGTAACGCACCTCCACCGGATACAGGCGCCCGGACACTTCAATCACCGGCGCCGGCTTGTCGTCACCATCGGCAAAGTGCCTGGCGAAACGCTCGGCATCGATGGTGGCCGAGGTGACGATGAGCTTGAGCTCGGGCCGGCGCTTCAACAACTGACGCAGGTAACCGAGCAGGAAGTCGATGTTGAGGCTGCGCTCATGTGCCTCGTCGATGATGATGGTGTCGTACTGGCGCAGCTCCGGGTCGCCCTGCGTTTCGGCCAGCAGGATGCCGTCGGTCATCAGCTTCACGTAGGAGCGCGCACTCACCTTGTCGGTGAAGCGGATCTTGTAGCCGACCACACCGCCCAGTTCGGTCTGCAGCTCCTGTGCGATGCGCGCCGCCGTGGCGCGCGCGGCAATCCGCCGCGGCTGGGTGTGGCCGATCAGGCCATGCACGCCGCGCCCGAGCTCCAGGCAGATCTTGGGCAATTGCGTGGTCTTGCCCGAGCCGGTCTCCCCGGCCACGATCACCACCTGGTGGTCGGCAATCGCGCGGGCGATCTCCGCACGCCGCCCGGACACGGGCAGCTCTTCCGGATACGTGGGCCTGGGCAGGTTGCGGCGGCGGACTTCGATCTCTTCCGGGGAGTAGCGGTGGTGGCCTGGGGGGCGGGAGCCCTGTGGTCGCGAGCCCTGCGGTCGTGGGCCCTGTGGTCGCGGACCCTGCGCTTGCCCGCCCGGACGCGGCTGCTTGCCCGGGTCGCGGCGCTGACCTTGTTGACCTGCTTGTCCTGCTTGCCTCTGTTGTCCTGGCTGATGCTGGCCACCTCGTCCACCTTGAACATCACGGCCACCTTGGCCACCCTGGCCACTGGAAGCAGGTCCCGGCGAGCGTGGCGCCCTGCCCTGCGGGCGCTTGTCCGGGTCCGATGCCGCAGGCTGTGGCGATGGGGCGGCCGTGGGCGCCGGTTCCGGCTGCGGTCGGCCCTGCGGATCTTCCGGCTTGCTGTCGGGGCCGCTCATGGCCGCACACGCCGCTGCAGATGGAGCATGATCACAATCATGCCAAAAAGCCAATGATGATGCGGGGATACGTCATTTATTGATCACAACAGGCTGCACGCAGCCGGGGCCATCCAGAAAAGCGACCTGTGGATGATACAGACAGTGCAGCAGGTGGACGCTGCGGCTATCGCCCCGGAAGCTGTCGGCAGCTCGGCCATGCAGCACTGGCCGGCCCGCAAGCCACCCATCCGGGCGATCAGGATGAGCGAACCGCCCGCGATCTATGCCGCTGCGGGGTCGCTCATGGCGAGCGCTGATGGATTCGGCTCCCCGTTCGCTACCGCGGGTAACCACAGCGTGACGCGCGTGCCGCGGCCAGGCTCGCTCTCCAGCGCCACCTTGCCTTGCGAGAGGTTGATGATCTCGCCGACGATGCTCATCCCCAACCCCGTTCCAGGCACATGGCCAGAGGCATCGGCCCGGTAAAAACGCTCGCCCACATGTGCCAGCTGTTCCGCACTCATGCCGATGCCATGATCGGTGACTCTCACCCCTGTCATGTCCGGATGGGTCTCGTCGGCACTGATCAACTCGATCTCGACCGGCATGCCTTCGGCAGAATACTTGTACGCGTTGGACAGGACATTGCCGACGGCCTGCATCAGCTTCTCGTTGTCTGCACGAATCCAGTGCTCGCCAGGAGGAATCAAGGTGAGCGGCACACTGCGTCCATCGGGCGGCATGAAACCCTGCACAAGCTTGAGCAAAACGCTGCCGGCCTCCAGGGACTCCAGATGGAAATCCGCTGCCTTGCGCGACTCGATGCGGACCAGGTCGAGCAATTCATTGATGATGGTGATCATCAGCTTGGACTGGCGCATGACGATATCGAGGTACTCGCGCACCTCGCTGGGGGGGAACTCCCGGGTGGCCAGGATTTCGACAAACCCATAGATACTGGCCATGGGCGTGCGCAGCTCATGGGCCGCGGTCGATAGAAATTCGCTTTTCATCCGGTCAAGCTCGGATTCACGCGTGATATCCCGGAAGTAGAGAATGCCCGACACGGTGGCGGCACGGGCCTTCCTCATGCTGAGCTGTATGACACGCCTTTCGGGATTGACATACTCGAACACCTGGTCCGGGGCTGCATCACGGCCTTCTTTTTCCAGATCCTGGTTGAAGGACGCGAAGGATGTCCCGGGCGCGCTACGGGCCTGCAGCAGCTCGAAAAACTCCGGGCTGCTGAGGCTCAGGAGCTGCTCGCGCTTCAGTCCGGTCATCCTCTCGAAGGCCGGGCTGACGTACTGCATCCGATAGCCAGCGCCGAAAGACACGATTCCATCGGGACTGAGGCTCAAGATCACATTGAGCCGGGCGCCGATGTCGTCCAGTGTGCGCCGCGAGCGGTCCAGCAGGTAGAAGAGCGCCATCAGCAAAGCACTCAGCCCCAGCGCAATGGCGAGGATGGTATTCCGGTAGGTCTGGTGGCTGGCCATCACGTCGTCCATCGATTCGCCGATGAGGAAGGTCAGCCCGTATTCGGCCAGGCTGTGATAACCCCAGATGCGCTCCACCCCATCGGAGGCGGCGATCGCCTGGTAATTGCCGACGGTGGGTGCCCCGGCCCCCTGGAAGGGCCTTCCGGCAAGCTTGAGGCCAAGAGCCCCGCCCACGTCCGGGTAGCGGGCCATGATCTCGCCGGTGCTGCGTACCACCGTCATCACCGAGTTGTCGGTCAGTCGCAGGCTCTGCCCGAAGCCGGCAAACTTGGCCGGGTCCATGGAAATGACGAAGACACCATCGAACTCGCCCTTGCGCAGAAGAGGGCGAGTCACCTGGATGGACCATTTGCCCGACACCTTGCCCTTGACCGGTCGGCTGATGAAAAGCTGGTCGGCATTGCCGGCATCACGGTGGACCTGGAAGTGCTCACGCTGGCTCAGGTCAACCCGGGGATCGGTCGGCTTGGCCAGGTTGGAGTAGACCATGATGCCGTTGCGATCCATCAGCCCAGTCTGGAAGCTGAGGTCATCGATGTTCTGCTGGGCAATCTTGACTGACTCGGAAAACGCGGCCCAGTCCCCGTTCCACTTGACACGCAAGTCCAGGATGACCTGATTCAGGCGCTTGACGGTCGAACGGGAATATTCGGCAAAAACCTGTGACTGGCCAGTGTGCGCAACGAGGCCTCGCGCAAGGACTCGTTGCGGCTGCGATACACCTCGGCAATGGAAAATCCCCAGATCAGGGCCAGGAGCAGCAAGGCCGTCAACAAGATCTGCCGGCTAAATTTGAGGCCCTCCGGGTGCAGACCGGCACCGCGCACTCTGCTTGCCCGCAGGTTCATTTCAACAGCCCGGATATGCGATCGACCAGCTCGATCGGACTGAACGGCTTGATGAAGTAGGCATCAGCGCCGTGGCGCATGCCAAGGGCGTAATCGCGTGCCTGGCCGCGGGCCGACACCAGCACCACCTTGATGTGCTTGAGCAGGGGGTCGAGGCGGATCGAATCGAGCACGCCCAGGCCATCCATCTCGCCGGGCATCATGATGTCCAGAACGACCAGGTCGGGGATTTCCTGGCGCGCAAGCTCCAGCGCAGTGGTGCCGTCGGCGGCTTCCAGGAGAATGTAGGCCGGCCCCAGGGCGAGCTTGATCAGCTTGCGGATGTCCTTCTGGTCGTCAACGACGAGGATCTTCTTGCTCGAGTTTGTCATTTGAGGCTGCGACTCCAGACGAGAGACAGGCTGTGGCGCCGCCTTGGGCAATGCCCAACTTGGCAAAGTTATAACACGAGGTCAGCTCAATTCAACGCTGCCAGGGGACTCGAGCGCCATAACAGCTTGCTGCCCTGCGTGCTGCGGGCCTCGACGCTGCGTGCATCACTGGAGGTGACTGCTGCGGCTGCCGCATTGCGCGTGAACAGGTGGATAGGGGCGGCATCGGCGTTGCCGGTGAATGCCGGCCGGAATTCAATGTCATGTGACGGTTTCCATTACGATTTCATCCGCCTTCACCGGCACAATGTCCGACTTCAGGATCATCGGCAGGGGCAGCCCGTTGCTGCCGATGACGGTGGCGGCGTCAAAAGCCTTGCGCACACGCCCGATCGCCATGGCGGCCTGGTCCGGGTCGGCCCCGGCAAACAACACCGACACCGACACCTCGCTGCTGCGGCTTTTCAGGTCCCCCGGGCGACACTCCTGTTCGATGACCTGCATCAGCGCGACCAGGGCGTCATCGGCGGCCGTCTCGCCAATGTGCTCGCGGATATGCGCCAGGTTGGCAATGCGGAACACGCCGATCGATGAAGGCTCGCCCAGACGCCTGTGACGCTCGATCTGACGGCGGAAGGCTTCTCCGGCCCGCTGCAGGTTGAACGCCCCGGTCAGCGGATCGATACGGGACATCGCAAACGGCCGGAACTGCGCCACCACGGCCTCCTGCATGGGCTGGCGCAGCATCTGGGTGCGCGATACATGCAGCCGGGCCAGCCGGGCCGCGAGGACCGGCCAGCGGTCCAGCATGTTCCAGGCGGCCTGCTCCGGCAGCACCAGAACGCGACTGGGCTCCTCCGCCACGATATCGAACCCACCGCTTGCAGCACGCAGGAAAGCATGTTCGCCGTAGAACTCGCCCGCCTGGATGGCCAGCACTTCCCGATCCGGGCGGCTGATCAGGCGGATCGAGGCGCGACCTTGCTCGATCAGGCCCAGCGAGTACACCGGGTCAGGCCTGGGCTCCCACAGTCGCTGGCCGGCGATGAGGCTTTTCTCATCACCGTGCATGCGCAGGTATTTGAGTTGATCCGGCTCGAATTGGCGCAGGGGATCGCGCAGGCCGAGCCCGAGAGCGAAGGGTGAGCGTGTTTCAGGATGGGATCGCGTCATGCCATGGCCACACAAATGATGGGGTGAGAGGAAGATCAATCAATCGCTTGAGTTAGCATTTTTACCATATTAATGCTCAGTTATGGCGCTTTTATTATTTTTAGGCGGCAGTCGTTCACCCTTTTGAAACACGGGTTCCACCACCAGAATTCAGGGCGACTCATCGGACAAAATCGCCACGACACCAGCGGGCTGTCTTCATCCCGCGCCCGGGCCGGGGTCCTGACCCCATGGCGTCGTTGCTCGTCGCTTGCAGGCACC
>CAIPGJ010000657.1 GCA_903864555.1 uncultured Pseudomonadota bacterium
CGCCAGGCCACATACCCGGCGTAATGGGGTTGAACCTCGGGCATCAGCACACCACGTATGGTCGAGCGCACGCCATCGGCACCGATGAGCAGATCGGCGCCTGCCTGGGTGCCGTCGGCAAACCGCGCCGTGACCTCATCGCCATTGTCTTCAAACGAGACCAGCGACATGCCGAAATGGTAATGGTCCGCGGGGAAGGCATCCTTCAACCCGCGGTAGAGCCGTCCCCAGGAACTCAGCACGCTGGGACGATCCATTTCCAGCATGATGCAGCCTGCAGAATCGAGGCAGCGCCGGGACTTGGGCATCACCCCCAGCGAATCATCCACCACAAGCCCTATCCGGTTGAGCACCGCAGTCATCTCGGTCTTGACACCGATGCCGGCACCGCGACTGGCGAGGTCATCGCCGGAGCGTTCATAGATGTCGACCTCCCAGCCTATGGACCTCAACATGTTCCCCGCGAGCAGGCCGCCCAGCGAACCGCCGACGATGACTGCACGCATGGTTCGCCCCTGCCGGCCTGCTGTCATGTTCACTTTCCGCCCAGCCCGATGTCCTGGACCACCTTGCGCCATTTCGCGTCTTCAGACTGCAGCAATGCGGCAAACTGCGCTGGCGTGCTGCCAACCGGACTGGCGCCATCGGAGGCGAGCTTCTCCCGTACATCGGGCAGCTTCACCAGGCGCGATAATTCGCTGCTCAATCGATCAACCACCGTTGCCGGCATGGCTGGCGGCCCGACTATGCCGTACCACCCATCAATTTCAAATCCGGCGAGACCCTGCTCGATGAAAGTGGGCAGTTCCGGCGCTGAAGACATGCGCACTGACGAAGTAGCACCGATGCCCCGTCCCCTTCCCGAAGAGGCGACCGTCTTCAGCAGGGCCACTGACGAAAACATCATGTCTATGTGCCCGCCCGCCAGTTCGCTCATGGCCTGTGCACTCGACTTGTATGGCACATGGGTGAGTTGGGTTTTCGTGGCAGCACCCAGCCACTCGCCCGCCAGGTGGATGATGCCACCGGTGCCCGATGACCCATAAGTCAAGGAACCGGGCTTGCTGCGAGCCAACGCCACCAACTCCCCCAGGTTGCGCACATTGTGCCGCGCCCCGATGACCAGAACATAGCCATTGCTGGTGAGCTGACTGATCGGGGTGAAGTCCCGGACCAGATTGAACGGCTGCTTGGGCACATCCAGCGCAGATCCTTCCAGCGCCGCATTCACGCCGTGGGTGATGATCAGCATGCCCAAAGTGTGGCCGTCAGGCGGGGATTTCGAGACGAATTCCAGTCCGATCGCACCCGTGGCTCCCCCGCGATTGTCCACCAGCACCTGCTGCCCGAGGGAGTCTCCCAGCTTGGGCGCGACCAGACGGGCGATGATGTCCGGCAGAGCCCCGGGGGGGAACGGGATGACCATGCGTATCGGGCGGGACGGAAAAGTCTGCGATTGTGACTGTGACTGCGCAAATGCCGGCGCAGTCATGAAGGCACCAATCGCCAGACCCATGATGATCAATTCACGACGGGACACTCCTGTAGACATCGGACTTCCTCCTGGTGGTCGATCATGGGGTCTAACTTTTCATTGTGCTTCTGTCAGGCGGGGTATCCACGGCACCGGCGGTGCATCAGGCCAGTTCGGGAATATCGGCGTCGTATCCCGGCGAATAGGGACGAGTGGTCTGTGCCGCATTGCGGTTCACCAGATGCCGGCGATACAGCGGGTGCGTCAGGCTACGCACTTCGTGCTCCAGCTTGAATACCGGCTTGCCGGTCTGCGGGTCGGAGATGTCGACAAAGCGATACTGGAACTGGTCGCTCTCCTGGGTGATCAGGCCATGTTCCTTGAGCCAGCGATGCGGACCGGAAAAATCGGCGATGTAGATCTGGATGTGGTGACCGTCATACTCCGGGATCGGATTGGCGGTTTCCCGGAACAGCAGAAACTGCTTGTTGCCCACCTGCACGCGGGCACAGCGGCCGGCGTCCTCCAGCACCACGTTGCAGCCGATCACCTCCTTGTAGAAGCGGGCTATCGGATCAGCCGCACCGACCGGCACATCAAGTTCGATATAGGGCATGCCCAGCTTGATGCGACCGAAACGCTTCACATCCGGCTCGAAGCAGCGGATGCGGTTGCCCCAGGGGCAGATGGCATCCACGTAGCCGTCCTTCTCCTCGACTGCGAATCGGGTGCCCGCAAGCTTGTCCTTGACAGCCGCGAGGCGCTTGAGCAGTTGTTCCCGGTTGGGGATGACAATGGCGGTGTGTCCGCGAACCACCTGGGGTGCGCGCGTCGGCAGGTGGAACTGGCTGTAGCCCACGTTCATCCACATGTTCTCGACGCTGGGAAAGAGATAGGGATCCCGCGTCAGTCCCAGACCCACGGCGTAGAACAGCATTGCCAGTGTCTGGTCAGGCACAGTGGTATTCACATGCTCGAGCATGATGCTGTTGCCGATGTCTTCCGCGCTGCGATCGTATTGCTGTTCCATGGCCTTCCTTTCGTCATTTGTCCGTTGTACTGCACCACCGCACCGCCGCTTTATCGCACAGGGCGGCACCTGCATTCCTGCTGAATGGCAGACCGGCTCAGAGTGCCTAACAATGCGAGGGGACACATCCCCTCGCGCTCCCCTAAGTCAGGGGGCCTAACGGCAGTTCTGTTAGGCGCTCTCAGTCAGCAGCCACCTTTGCGTCCTGCCTGCGATCATCCCGGCGTTTGTAGCGTGCCATCACCAGTTCGCGCAGCGGCTCGATATCACACAGCCTGGCACCGCTCTCCTTCATGAACCACACCGGATCCCGGTGCAGTTCATGGGGGGTGCGCTGTTCGCGTGGCTTGTTCTGCGCTTCCAGGTGCGCGCCGACATGCCGCGCCCGCGAAATCACCCTGCGGCCGAACTCTGCCTGGTCTGCATCGAATTCGGCGAGGGCGGCATGGATGTCATCACCATGCCAGGCCAGTGCTTCGGCCAGGCATTCTGCATCCAGGGCGGCCTTGGTGACGCCCATGGCCACATGCGGCCTGGCCACGAAGGCGGCGTCACCAATGAGCGCAACCCGGCCCACGGCAACATGCGGAGACTCAAGGTCATAGATCGGCTGGAAGAAGATGTTGGGGGTGAGATCGATGATCTGCTGGAACTGCCGGGAAAAGCAGCGGTGCGCAAACTCGCGCATCTTCGGCACCCATTCAGGACGGATCAGCGGCGGCGGTATGCCCTGTTCGAAGTATCGCCCGGAGGCATCAGTGCACATGTCACGCAGCAGCGTGTGCTCCTCCACCGGGTGATACCAGACAAAGTTATAGGCCCGGTGCCCGGGACGCAGATCGTTATTCGGCCCCGGTACCGGATAGGCCACGATGTTCTGTCCTTCCGGCATGTTGAGGATCTGGTGGTCGAACACCTCCCTGTGCAGGTCGGCCGGCATATCGGCCTCCGGCAGCAGGCCGCGCCAGGCAATGTAGCCGGCATACCGCGGCCGGACTTCCTGCAGCAGTTGCGTGCGCACGGTGGAGCGCAGGCCATCCGCCCCCACGAGCAGGTCAGCCTCCCTGCTGCTCCCGTCGGCAAAGCGCGCGACCACACCATCCGGACGCTGTTCGAAAGACTCCAGGGTCATGCCGAAGTGGTAACAGTCCTCGGGCAGGGCATCTTTCAGGGCCTGGTATAGCCGCCCCCAGGAACTGAGCACCCGCGGGCGGTGAATCGAGTCGACGATCTCGCCGGTGACCGGGTCGAGGATGGTGCGCGAGAGCGGCAACACGCCGATGGAATCATCGACCACAATGCCCATGCGTCGCAGGATGTTGAACAATTCGTCGTGCGTGCCGATGCCGGCGCCCCGCGTGGTGAGGTCATCCCCGGCGCGCTCGAATACCGCCACCTGCCAGCCTGCAGAGCGCAACAGGATGGCGCCCAGCAACCCTCCCAGGGAACCGCCGATGATGATGGCCTGCCGGCTACGTCGCCCGGAATTCGGGAAAACCGCTGCCGACTGTCCTGCAGCCACCGCGTCTGTCACATTCACTTTCGTCATGCCTCAACCACTCCCCTGTACGTCATCCCTGCTCCTGATTGGGTGCCGACTCAGTTGTCCAGCTTGATATTCGCCGTACGGATGATCCGTGCATATTTCTCCGTCTCGACCCTGATCATCGCGGCAAACTGCTCCGGATTGTTGATCATGGGCTCCAGTTCCGCGACCTGCAGCCTGTCCCTCATCTCGGCCGTGCCCATGATGCGCCCCAGCTCGGCAGACAGCCTGTCGATGATGCGCTTGGGTGTGGCTGCCGGCGCCTCGATGGCATACCAGAGGCTCATCTGATACTCGGGCAGGCCAGATTCGGCAAAGGTGGGCACCTGCGGCAATGCAGGCTTGCGATTGCTCCCGCCCACCACCAGCGCCCGCAGCTTGCCAGCTCTGATGAAAGGCACCAGCGAATCCGTTGGCGGACTGAGGAAGAAGTGCACCTGCCCGCCGATCAGGTCGGTGAGTGCAGGCGCCGTGCCCTTGTAGGGGATGGACTGGGTCTTCACCCCGGCCAGGATGTTGAGGTATTCACTGGCCAGATGCGTCGAGCCACCACTGCCCACGGTGGCGTAATTGAGTTGCCCGGGGCGGGATTTCGCCAGCTTGATGAACTCCTGCAGATTGGCTGCTGGAAGGCTTGGATGCACGGCGAAGATCAGTTCCGAGCTGGCCAGGGTCGCCACCGGCGCGAAATCCTTGATGGTGTCGAAGGGCAGATTCGGCGTCAGCAGCGGCCGGATGATGTGGGCGCTGGTCATCAACAGCACCGTGTAGCCATCGGGGGCCGAGCGCACCATGGCCTCCGAACCAATGATGGCATTGCCACCGGGCCGGTTGTCGACGATGACAGGCTGGCCCCACGCCTCGGTGAGCTTGTCGCCCACCAGCCGCGCCAGGATGGTGGTGGCGCCGCCAGGCGCATAGGGGACGATCATCCTGATCGGCTTGACCGGATAGTCCTGCTGGGCTGAGACGCTACCGGCCGACAACAACATCAGGCCGGCGATGGTCACTCGGCCGGCTGCTCCAAATCGCTTCAACATGGTCTCTCCTCCATTGCAAAGCGCTGCGGATGGTCCGGGCTGCCCCGGATTGCATGCGGACCTGCGGGCGATCATTGCCCCGGCTTGATATTCGCCGTTTTCACGATCCTGTCGAACTTGGCAATTTCCGTCTTGATCAGTGCCGAAAACTGCTCCGGCGTATTCAGGAAAGGCTGCATCTCCTGGCTGAGCAAGCGATCACGCGTCTCGGGGGTGGACAGACCTTTCATGATCTCCCCGGCCAGGCGCTCGACGATGGGTCTGGGCGTCGCTGCGGGGCTCAACACACCATACCAACCCTTCAGCTGGTAGGCCGGCATGCCAGATTCGGCAAAGGTCGGCACGTTGGGCAGGGACGGCAGGCGCGTGTCGCCTCCGACGGCCAGCGCCTTGATCTTGCCGGCCTTGATGGCGGCGATGAACACCGCCGGCGGCGTGATGTGCATCTGTACGTCCCCGGCCATCAAGGCGGTGACCACCGGTCCCGTGCCGTTGTAGGGAACCTGGGTGATGTCGACGCCCGCCAGCATCTTGAAGAACTCCCCCGTCAGGTGGGTGGCGCTGCCATTGCCGCCGGCCGTGGCGTAGTTGATGGCACCGGGCTTGGCCTTGGCCAGGGCAATCAGTTCCTGCACGCTGTTGACGGGCAACCCGGGATTGATCAGCAACACCGGCTCGTATGCAGCCAGCGTGGTCACCGGGGCAAAGTCCTTCACCGCATCGTAGGGCAGGTTGGGCAGGATCACGGAATTGACCACATGCGTGCTGGTAATGAGCAGCAGCGTGTAGCCATCCGCGGGGGCCTTGACCATGGCCTCGGTGCCTATCACGGTATTGCCGCCGGGACGGTTATCGAGCAACACCTGCTGGCCCCAGGCCTGGGTCAGCCGGTCTCCGACCATGCGTCCCAGGATGGTCGTTGCACCGCCCGGCGCATAGGGCGTGATCAGGCGTATGGGCTTGTTGGGGAAATTCTGCTGGGCCGTGGCCGGCAGGATCGCCCCCGCGGAAAGGCAGGCCACCAACACAAGACTGGATTGGGACAAACGCAACATGACAACGCCTCCTTTGTTTCCTTAACATCATGCGAGGCCAATTTTTCCTCGCGCTTCCCCGGATCAGTGTCCTGGCAGCCTGGCCGCCAGAATTCCCTGTCTTTGGTTTGCCGCCTCTTTTACGAGCAGGCCTGCGGGCATCTGAGTGCCTTTGCTGCGTACTCTCATCTTGTTCGCCGGCTGCAGCTTAACCGGAGACCTGCCCTTGAAACCAGGGTTGCTCTGAAAAACCCTGCTTTTTCAGAGCACATTCATAGGGGTCATGGGGATGTTTCCCCGTGTTTCCCAGTGTTTCCCTAGGGAAACACGGATCAAGTCATGACTCGAAGATAGTCGTTCAAATGTTTCCTCTAAAGTGGGGGGATAGACAAGGGGGCGTAGCCCCCTTGTTCAGTCCATCCCTAGATGGCCCCGGCGTTTCTCAAGGCCAGGATATCTGCATCCGTCTTGTTCAGCACAGCCTTCAGGACTTCCTCGGTATGCTGGCCCAGCAGTGGTGGCGGTGCATAGCTCACCGGGCTGTCCGGCAGGCGCAGCGGGCTGGCCATGAGCTTCATGTCCGATTTCCTGGGATGCTTGACGCTGACCACCATTTTCCGGTGCAGCACCTGCGGATCCTCGAAAACCTCGGGAAGCTCATTGAACTTGCCCGCCACCACCACTGCCTTCTCGAGATCTTCCAGCACCTGTTTCACCGTGAAACGCGAAAAGCACCGTTCCAGCACCACGCGCAATGCGTCCCTGTGCTCGACGCGATTCTTCTTGGAGGTGAAGCGTGGGTCGGTGATCAGTTCCGGACAGCCTATGGTCTGGCACAGGCGGGCAAACTGGCCTTCATTGCCGACCACCAGCATGATGGCTCCATCAGCGCAGCGGTACATGCCGCTGGGGGCATTGCCGTTGGTGTCGGTCCCCAGCCGCTGCGGCACTTCCCCCGCATCCAGATAAGTGATGGCACACATGGACAAGGCCGCCACGGCCGAATCCAGCAAGGCCAGGTCGATGTGCTGGCCGCGGCCTGTGGCCTGCCGCTGGAACAGGGCAGCCAGAATGGCACTGGAGCCATTCTGTGCAGTCAGGATGTCGATGATGGATGGCCCCACCTTGACCGGCCCGCCGCCCGGCTTTTCGTCGGGGTTGCCGGTCACCGCCATGAGCCCCCCCATGGCCTGGAGGATGGGATCGTAGGCCGGCCGGCTGCGATAGGGGCCGGTCTGGCCGAAACCGGTGATCGAGCAGTACACCAGCCTGGGATTAATGGCGCTCAGCTGCTCATAACCCAGTCCACGGCGCGCCAGGTCGCCCGCCTTGTAATTCTCGATCAGCACATCGCAGCAGGCGGCAAACTCCTTGATCAAGGCCTGCCCTTGCGGGTGTGCGATATCAACCGTGATGGATTTCTTGCTTCGGTTGAAACTGGTGAAGAAAGCCGACTGGTCGGTGGCACGGCCCTCGTCATCGGTGATCATGGGCATGCTGTAGCGGAATTCGTCGCCCTTGATGGGACGTTCCACCTTGATGACCTCGGCGCCCAGATCGGCCAGCAATTGGCCGGTCATGGGTGCCGCCAGCACGCGCCCCATGTCCAGCACCCGAATGCCGGATAGCGCCTTGCCGGGCTTGCCGTCCGCTGCCGTGGATTGTGCGTTCATGCTTGTCTGTCCTGCCTATACGCCTCGTCCGGTGCAACCGAAACGAAGACGCCATGGATGGCGTCGCAGCGGCCTGCTCACCAGTGCCCGGTACCCGTCGGACACTGGTGAGCGGTCGCCGCGATCTAGTGAAAGGGCTAGCGCCCCTTGTAGACGCCCTTGCGCTTCTCGCGGAAGGCACGCGCAGCCTCGACGTGATCTTCCGAATTGGCGGTGATCACTTCGAGGGGAACGGCCGCGTCGAAATTGGCGCTGACCTGGTTGATCAGCGGCGCATTGATGGCGCGCTTGGTCCACTGCACGGCGCGGGGCGGTTGCGAAGCAAGCATTTCAGCGAATTCCTGCACCGTCCGGTCCAGGTCCGCTTCCGGAACACAGTGATTGCACAGCCCCAGTTCCGCCGCCTTCTGGCCGGTCATCAGCTCGCCCTTCCACAGGTACTCCTTCTGGCGGTTGACCCCCATCAGCATGCCCCACAGTGCGGAGCCGCCATCGGCCGCGACCAGGCCCATCTTCACGTGGGTGTCGCCAATGATCGCCGTGTCGGAGATGAAGCTGACATCGCAGGCAGCAACCAGAGAAGCCCCCAGACCCACTGCAGCGCCATTGACCTTGGCGATGATGGGCTTGTCACATTCCATGATCTTGGTGACCGTGGTCTTGACGTCACGCAGCCAGTTGAGCGACTTGTCCATCGGATCCTGTTTGGCTGCGGCAAAGGCAGCCACGTCGCCACCGGCGCAGAAGGCCTTCCCGGCGCCGGTAAAGATGACGCAGCGGATGCGATCGTCAACGTGGACCTTTTCCCAGATATCGATGAGCTCGCCATGCCATTGGGGAATGAAGGCATTGCGCTTCTCCGGACGATTCAGGGTCACCGTCATGATGCCCAGACCCTTGTCGTCCATTTCGGTCTTGATGAGTTCGTAGCTGTATGTGGGATTGCGTCCGAGACGATCTACCATGGTGAATCTCCTCCGTTTGACTTGTTGTATGAAGTATCTTTGATACTATATTGGGAAGCCAAGTCTTGTACAAGCGACTCCTACACAGTGAGTTCCCGCCCCGCATGAATCCGGTCCGCCGACTCGAAGGTCCCGTCACCCTGCGTGACCGCGCCCTGGAAACCCTGCGCAATCAGATCATTGACTGCACATTGCCACCAGGCATGATGATCAAGGACGAGGAACTCGCAGCGCAGTTGGGCATCTCCAAGACCCCTTTGCGCGAAGCGCTCATGCAGTTGTCGGCCGAAGGACTGGTGGACATGCCGGCCAACCGGCCGAAACGGATAGCCCCACTGACCCGCCGCGCCCTGCGGGAGATCCACCTTATCTATCAATTGCTGCGCGAAAAAGCCTATGCGCTGGGCCTTGCCCAATTGAGCAATGAGAATCTGCTGGAGATGGAACAAGCCATGCAGCGGCAGAAACTGGCGCTGGACCGACAAAACTGGGCGGAGTCCGCCCGCCAGGGGCGCAGCTTCCATGAAGTGGTGGTCAGAGCCGCTGATAATGAGGAACTTTACCGCCTGACCCGGCAATACACCCACGCCATAGACCGCGTGTCCATCATGCTGCGCCCGGCGCAGGATCGTATCGGCAACCACAAGATCAACCTAGCCATCCTGGAAGCCGTGCGCAATCATCAGCCGGAGAAAGCCTCGCAACTCATGCTGACCCAGGCACAGCAACTGACGCCCCTCATTGAATCGCTGCCGGAAACGGCCCGCATCAATGACGACCGCCCTGCAATATCGGCCTAGCAGTTTGTTGAATTTATCCCGTGATTGGGTAAACGGGGATAAGGGTGAAACGTTAAAGGTGTAATTGAACAGCAATTGAAGGTGTGACGCAGATGCGTGGACC
>CAIPGJ010000658.1 GCA_903864555.1 uncultured Pseudomonadota bacterium
CCGCGACGAACTGCTTGATGAAGTTGATGCCCATGCCGCCGGGGAAGAACACGTACACCACATCCGGCTTGGCGGCACGCAACTGCGCCAGTTCGGCGGCGAAATCCAACTGACCCAGCTTGACGTAGACCTCCTGGTTGACCTTGCCCTTGTAGAAGCGCTTGAAGCCGGTCAGGGCATCCTGCCCGGCCGGATAGTTCGGCGCCATCAGGTAGGCATTGTTGTAGCCCTTGCTGGTGGCGTGCTGGCCGGCGGCCTCGTGGAAGGTGTCGTTCTGCCAGGCAGCCGAGACAAACCAGGGGCTGCAACCCTTGCCGGCGTACTGGGACGGGCCGGCATTGGCGCTGACATAGGGCGTCTTCGCATCGAAGGCGGTCTGACCAGCCGCCAGCATGATGTTGGAGTAGATGATGCCGGTGACGAAATCGACGCGATCGCGTTTCACATAGCGCTCGACGATCTGCCGGCCGGTGTCCGGGTTGAACTGGTCGTCGCTCACCGTGACCTCGGCGGGCCGCCCGCCCAGCTTGCCACCCAGGTGCTTGATCGCCAGGTTGAAGCCGTCGCGCATGTCCACACCCAGCGCGCCAGCCGGTGTCGACAGCGTCGTGACCACGCCGACTTTCACCTTGTCCGCCGGCTTGTCTGCCGCCTGCGCGATACCGGCCGGGAGAGTTGCCAGCGATATGCCGGCGCCTGCGATGATCGAGGCGATGGCGAAGATGGACAGCCGCTGCCCGTTTTTACCTGCATTCGACTTCATGGACCGCTCCCTGAATATCCGTGGTCTGGAAGCCACGATTATAGCGACCGGGCCCGGGAGACCGTCCCGTCACTGCCTGCGACGGCCCTCAGGTCTGCCTGATGTCGCCTTTCACCAGCGCCGCCATGGCAGCGGCCTCGCTGCTTCCCGTCGCTGTCAGCGCGTCCACCAGGCTGGCGCGATTGGCAGCCGGCTGGTTCTGGCTCACCTTCCACTTGCCGCTCATGCGGGTGATGCGGATCTCGATGCCGACGATGTTGGCGATCAGGCGCGCGGTGTGCTCGGCCGGCGCATCCGTCACCTGCCAGGGATGGGGCTGCGCCGCCTCATGGGTGTTGGTCAGGGCCGTGACAATGCCGGTGATGCCTGCGGCATCCTCGATGGCTCGCAGCCGCCCATGCACATGCACCACAGCGTAGTTCCAGGTCGGCACCACCCGGCCATCCACGGCCTTGCTGGCATACCAGTTGGGCGAGACATAGCCCTGTGCCCCCTGGAACACCAGCAGCATCTCCTCTGACGCCGCCGCCTGCCACAGCGGATTGGCACGCGCCACATGGCCGAGCAAGCGCCCGAAGCGGCTGCCATCCTCGCGATGCAGCAGTGGAATGTGATCGGCCACCAGCCCATCGGCGCACGTGCGCACCAGCGTGGCCAGCGGCTGCCGCGCCATCAGCTCACGCAGCACCTCCGGGCGGTCTTCCTCGAAATGGGCGGGACAGTACATAGACGCAGACTACCTCAGCGTGGCGAGCCGCATCAACTGATCACGCCTTCCAGTCCCCTTGCGCACGGAAGCGACTTCTGCTTCCCTCGCACACGTGCTGCCCAGGTGCGATGCGCTCGCCACACAGGGACAGGAGCGGTGGACCTCTTGAACTGGCCCACCTGCCGCAGCCGCTGATACAGCAGTGCCAGGCCAGAGAATCGGCAACATCCTTGCCGCCCGCGCAGCCTTCAGAACAGGGCAAATCGGAGTACGCTACGCAGGCAGCAGACACCGATCCCGGTCCCATCCACCAACGGATCCAGAC
>CAIPGJ010000659.1 GCA_903864555.1 uncultured Pseudomonadota bacterium
CGGCCCACACGGTGTCGGCTGACAGCGGTACTTCTTCAGTGGCTATGGCATGCATGTTTCATCCTCCTGGGGAAAATCGTTTTTTCGGGATCGGCATTCTCGGAAGCCGGCAGGTCGGGCCATCGCTGGGGACCTCGCCTTGCTGTGCTGGCAACAGGTGCCATTCACAAATGCTTGCGGGAAGAGATTGCACCATACCCGGGGGCAAAGTGCAAAAGCGCACGCGGGCGCTGCGCCCAGCCTTCGCTTATCGGAACAACCAGCCTGTCAATGCTGACGCTGGGCAGCCCTTGCTACTCGATCTTCACCCCGGCGGCCATGATCACCTTCATCCACTTCGGCAACTCCTCCTTGATACGCGCGGAGAAGGCCTGGGGCGTGCTGTAGTAAGGCTCCACGCCCTGGCTGGCGAGCTTGTCGATCACATCGTTCTGTTTGAGGGCAAGGTCGATCTGGGCATTCAGGGCCCTGATGATGGCCTCGGGCGTGCGCGCGGGCGCCAGCATGCCGTACCAGAAGCCGGCCTCATAGCCGGGCACGCCGGCCTCGGCGACGGTGGGTGCGTCGGGCACGATGGGCAGGCGCTTCACCGTGGTCACGGCCAGCAGCTTCAACTTGCCGCTCTTCACATGGGGCAGCACCGCGATCATGGCTGACATCATCATGGGCACATGCCCCGCCACCACATCGGCCACCGCAGGCCCGGTGCCCTTGTAGCCTACGTGCGTCCACTTCACCCCGGCCATGCCCTCGAACAGGATACCGGCCAGATGTCCGGGCGAGCCATTGCCCGAGGAAGCGTAGCTGAGGGATTCCGGCTTCGCCTTGAGCGTGGCGACCACGTCCTTCACCGACTGCACCGGCGTACCCGGGTGGGCCACCATCATCTGCGGCGAATTGGCCACCAGGCCCACCGGCGAAAAATCATTCACCGTGTCGTAGGGCAATTTGGCGTAGAAGGCCGGGTTGGTGACAAAGGCGCTGGGCAGCAGGATCAGGGTGTAGCCATCCTGCGCCGACTTGGCCAGGTAGTCGGTGCCGACGATGGTATTGGCGCCGGGCTTGTTCTCGATAATGAAACGCTGGCCCAGGCCCTCGGCCATCTTCTCGCCGATGATGCGGCCCAGCGTGTCATTGCCACCACCCGGCGGATAGGGGGAGATGATGCGCACCGGCTTGTTGGGATAGGTCTGTGCCGACAACGACCCGGCCAGCAGGGCGGGAAGCAGGGCTGCGACGAGCAGGCAGGCGTGCATGATTTTCATGGTGGTCCTCCAAACGGCTGCAGGGGAAGGCAGGGGCTTGCGCCCTGCCGGATCATGGCCCTGGCTGATGTGCCAGCCGGGCCCCCAACGCAGGCTACATGTGCGAATACATCATCTTGCCGGCCACCGGCATCTTCGCCGTGAGGATCTGGTTGTCACGCGAATCGACGATGTAGAGGGTCTTGCGGTCTTCGCCGCCATAGGCAATGTTGGTGGTGGAGCGACCGCCGCAGGACTTCACGCAGTACAGCGGCTCGCCGCGCTTGCTGAACACCCACACATAGCCCATGCCCGGATGGGTGACGATGACATTGCCGGCCTCGTCCAGCGCCAGGCCATCGGGGCCGGGACTGAACAACTGCACGAACAGGCCGACCTTGCTGATGCCGCGCGTGTCATCCAGCGGGATGCGCCACACCGAATTGGCGCGCGTGACGGCGACGAAGACCTCGGTCTCACGCACATTGAAAACGATGCCATTGGGACTGGGGATGGTGTCGATCAGGCACTCCAGGCGGCCGGCCGCGGTGTAGCGGTAGACGCAGCCGGTGGGGTCATGCAGGCCGGTGCCGCCCTGGTCGGTGAAGTACATGTCGCCGTTCTTGGCGAAGATCAGGTCGTTGCAGCCCTTGAAGCGATCCTTGGCAGTGCCCGATTCGAGGAAGGGCTCCACGGTGCCGCGCACCGGGTCGAGCAGCATGATGCCGTGGTGGTGGTCGGCGATGAAGATGCGCCCGTCCTTGTGGATCTTCAGGCCGTTGGGCTCGCC
>CAIPGJ010000660.1 GCA_903864555.1 uncultured Pseudomonadota bacterium
AGATGGCAGCAGGTGGCGTTGTGGATGCAACCGTGGCAACCACGGCAGCTGGCTTGGGTGGCAACGCCGCCACCGCCGCGGGAACTGAGGCAGGCCTCGCTGCCGTCGCTGTCATATCGGCGGCGGGTGCAGGGGGTCTGTCAGGCTGCTGGTCGGATGCGACTGCGGGCGATGGAGCAACCGCCCTTGCAGACACCGGGGCCGACGCCACTGCCGGCGACCGGCCGACAGGAACGGCATCGGATTGCGTTCTCACTGGTTTCGCTGCTCGAACAGCGAGCGGCGTGGTCATTTCAGTCGCCATCCTGAGCATGTCAAGCCTAGGCGCTGCCAATGCCGCACCAACCCGATCACCACCAGTAGGGCTGCCGCTTGCGTCCATCGCCGTTTCGCCCACTCGTGGCTCCGCCGGTCCGCCTTCAAGCGGCGATGGCGTTGCAGGCAGCGGTGCTGCAGCAGGACGAGGCACTGACAGCAGCGCCACTTCATTGACCACCGGGCGCGGCGTCAACTGCCACATCACCCAGCCGATCCAGGCCACGGCGAGCAGCATCAAACCGGCCATGACCCACCAGAACATCTGGGAACCGGTGCGAGGCAGCGCAGCCGGCCGGACATGGTCGGAAACCGGATTCGCCGGACCGGTCGCCGCGTGACGCCTGTCCAGATCCTGAAGCATCTTGTTGATCAGACTCATGCAGTCAATAACTCCAAAGTAGCCACCCCAGACCTGCTGCCACTGCCACCCCACCGGCCACGACAAGCATCCAGGGACGGTCCGCATAGGCAGCGGGCGTGTCTTCTACCGCCATGTGCACATGACCAGCACTGATCCTGCGCATGCCCTCGCCGTAGGCCAGCATGAGCGATTTGTTGGCCAGAATATTGATCAGTCTCGGCACGCCACGACTGGCCCGATAGATGGCATTGATCGCCGCCCCGGCGAATACCGGATCCCCCAGATAGCCGGCGATGGTCATCCTGTGGGAAAGGTAGTGAGCTGTCTCGGCCAGGGTCATTTTGCCCAGGTGATGCTGGAATGTGATGCGCTGACGCAATTGCCGGATGGCGTTGTCTGAAAGTTTTTTGTCCAATTCGGGCTGTCCGAACAGAATGACTTGGAGGAGCTTGCGCTTTTCCGTCTCTAGATTGGTGAGCAGGCGCAGTGTCTCCAGTGACTCCACCGGCATGGCCTGCGTCTCATCCAGACAGACCAGAACGCGCTTTTTCTGTCGGGCAAAATCAAGCAGGGCGCGATAGAGGGACTTCAGCAGGTGATGCTGGTCCAGGCTGGCGTCCAGCTTGATGCCCAGTTCTTCGGCCAGGGCCAGCAGCAGCGTTCTCGGCTCCAGATTCGGATTCGGTATGTAGACCGTCGCCCAGCGATCATCCAGCGTGGCCAGCAATTTTCTGCAGAGGAGCGTCTTGCCGGTACCGACTTCCCCGGTGATCTTGATGAATCCCTCTCCATTCGTCACCGCGACCAGCAGGGTGTTCAATGCTTCCTGGATGCTGGTGCAGGCATAGTAGAAGCTGGTGTCGGGCGTAATGCCAAACGGTGCCTCCCGCAAGCCGAAATGCTGAAGATAGATCACCGCATCCTCAGTTTCTTTGCTGCGGGCTGCCGTAGGACTGCAACCGCTCACGTGTCTCGAGGAGGTTGTTTTCCCAGCCCTTGTTACTCTGTATCACGGTCGGCTTTACCAGTATCACCAGCTCCTTCTTGACCGCCACACGTGAACGATTGCCGAACATCACCCCAATGCCAGGGGCATCCTGGGCGCCGGGAATGCCCGATCTGTCGGCCTCGAGGCTGACCTGCATCAATCCGCCAAGTGCAACGATGTTTCCGTCCTGCACCCTGACGACCGTATCGGTCTCGTTGATGGTGGTTTTGGCAATCGACAGGTTCTGCTGCCCCAAGCCTCCGCCGAAATTGAAC
>CAIPGJ010000661.1 GCA_903864555.1 uncultured Pseudomonadota bacterium
CCCGCGAGTCCCGGAATAAAAAAGCCCCGGGCTTAAGGGGATGAAAGCCCGGGGACAAAATGCCTTAGGGACTAAGGCACCCGCTCAGGGAGGAGTAGCGGGAGACAGTCTCGCAACTGCCTGCGTTATAGAGTGGTGGAACAGCTGCAAAGTTCCCCATTCTTGAGGCGGGGAGCGTGTCTGCGTGACAATGAGCGGACAGCGAGCGAACAATCAGGCTGACCGACGCATCACTTCGTCATGCCAATCGAGCGAAACCAGAACGGAACACTCATGGAAACGTACGGACAATTTCCCCAGGTTCGGATGCGTCGCATGCGCAAGGATGATTTCTCGCGCCGCCTCATGCGTGAGCATGTGCTCACTACAAATGATTTGATCTACCCGGTCTTCGTCATCGATGGCAAGAACCTGTCACAGGCGGTGGCCTCCATGCCGGGCGTTTCGCGCATGACGATCGACAAACTGCTGGAGACCGCCGGGCTATGCGTCAAGCTGGGCGTGCCGGCCATGGCGCTATTCCCCAACATCGAGGCCGGGCTGAAGACCCCGGACGGGCGCGAGGCCGCCAACCCCAAGGGACTGATCCCGCGCGCGGTGGCCGCCCTCAAGAAGGCTTTTCCCGAACTGGGCGTCATCACCGACGTGGCTCTGGACCCCTACACCAGCCACGGCCAGGACGGCATCATCGACAAGGCCGGCTACATCATCAACGACAAGACTCTGGACATGCTGCGCCGCCAGGCGCTGACCCAGGCAGAGGCCGGGGTGGACATCGTCGCCCCGTCGGACATGATGGACGGCCGCATCGGCGTGTTACGCAAGGCGCTGGAGGAGAAAGGCCATATCCATACCCGCATCATGGCCTATTCCGCGAAATATGCTTCGGGCTTCTACGGTCCGTTCCGCGACGCCGTCGGCTCCGCGTCGGCCCTGGGCAAGGGCAACAAGTTCACCTACCAGATGGATCCCGCCAATTCCGATGAAGCGCTGTGGGAAGTCGGGCTCGACCTGGCCGAAGGCGCAGACATGGTGATGGTGAAACCGGGCATGCCTTATCTGGACATCGTGCGCAGGGTCAAGGACGAGTTCAAGGCGCCCACCTTCGTCTATCAGGTGAGCGGCGAATACGCCATGCTCAAGGCCGCCGCCGCCAATGGCTGGCTGGACGAGCGCACCGTGGCGATGGAGTCGCTATTGGCCTTCAAACGCGCCGGTGCCGACGGCGTCCTGACTTACTTTGCCCTCGACGCAGCCCGCTGGCTGGCCGAAGCGCGCTAAGCCGGATTTCAGCGCGGCAACCGGTCCAGGGAGCGCAGGAAGGTTTCTGCCGACTGGTAGCCGATCACCCGCAGACCCGGCACCTCGCGCCCGTCGGCATCGAAGAACACGATGCCCGGCGGGCCAAACAGGCGAAAGCGCTTGAGCAGTGCACGATGGTCCTCGCTATTGCCGGTCACGTCGGCCTGCAGCAATAACACCTTGCCCAGCCGCTCCTGCACCCGCACATCGGTGAAGGTATAACGCTCCATTTCCTTGCAGGTCACGCACCAGTCGGCGTAGAAATCCAGCATCACCGGCTGTCCCGCGGACTTCAGCCGGGCATCCAGTTCCGCCACTGAGTTCACCCGCTCGAAATGCAGCGGCGCCCCTTCCCCGGCCGAATCGCTGAACAGGTGATGCAGCGGTCGCAGCGGATCGCGGCTGCCCGTCATCACCCCGATCAGCATGGCGGTGCCGGCCAGCAGGACAATCAGGCCGAGCGCCTTGGCCACCCGCGGCGCCGTGCCGGCCCGCGCAGGCAGCGGATCGATGGCCTTGAGCAACAAGGCCATGACGATGAGCATGCTGCCCCAGGCGCCCATCTGCAGCGATACCGACACCAGTGGCGAGACGATCCACACCGCCACGGCCAGCAGCAACAATCCGAAAAACTGCCGGATCAGTTTCATCCAGTGGCCGGTGCGGGGCAGGAACGCGCCCTCCGACACCCCCATCACCACCAGGGGAACCCCCATCCCCAACGCCATCACGAACAGTGCCGTGCCGCCCAGTACAAGGTCACGGGACTGTGAAATGTAGAGGAGAGCGCCGGCCAGCGGTGCGGCCACACAGGGACTGACGATGATGGCGGAGAAAAGCCCCATGGCAGCGACACTGGCGATGCGCCCACCGCTCAGTTGCTGGTGAGCGTCATGCAGGCGATGCCGAATGAAGCGGGGCAACTGCAGCTCGAACAGTCCGAACATGGACAGGGCCAGCACCACGAACACCAGCGCAAAGCCGATCAGCACCGCGGCATTCTGCAGCGCAGCGGCCAGCAGCGAGCCGGACCACGCGGCCGTCATGCCAGCGGCCGCGTAGGCGAGCGCCATGCCCAGTACATAAGCCAGCGAAAGGATCAGGGCACGCCGCTTGTCCCCGCCACCACCCTGGCCAACGATGATGCCGGACAGGATGGGGATCATCGGCAGCATGCAGGGGGTGAAACTGAGCAACAGGCCGAAGACGAAAAAACTCGCGATCACCAGCCAGAAGCTGCTCTCTTCCAGCAGCCGGGCAATGTCGATATCACTGGCATCCAGTCCCCAGCGCACACCGGAGCCCCCTGCATCCGCCTGCGGTGCTGCCGCATCCAGCCGATCGCGCAGGGACGAGCCTGTCTTTCCAGTCGTATCGGACAGATTGATGGCGGCAGTCTGGCGATGCGGCACATAGCAGATGCCGGCATCGGCGCATCCCTGCGAGGTCACGACCAGACGGAAACGCTCCACGCCGCTCGCGGGCACCAGGATACGCAGATCCCCGCGGTAGATCTCCTGCTTGCCGAAAAACTTGTCTTCATGAATCAGGCCCGCCGGAAACTGCGCGGTGCCCAGAACCACGGCAGCCGGATCGGCCTCGAACTTGAAGCGGTCGCGATAAAGGTAGTAGCCCGGGGCAATGCGATAGCTGACTTCCACTTTGCCCCCTTCAACCGCACGCGTGGAAAAGCGGAAGGCCTTGTCCGGCTCGAGCAGATTCTCCGGATTGATGGCTGCCGCCATGGGACTGTGCAGCATGAGGGCGATCAGTAGCCCCAGCAGGCTTGCGATCCAGCGTCTGTCCATGATGATTCCGGATTTCATGATCAATGGCCCAGCCGCTCAGCCGCGCTCGGCTGTTTCGTCGGCCACCCACTGCAGGTACTCGGGCAGGCCGGTCTCGACCGGCACGGCGATGATCTCGGGGATCTCGTAAGGATGGGCAAAGCGCAGCGCCGATTCCAGGTCTGCATAACGCTCACGCGTGGTCTTGATCAGCATCGGGTGCTCTTCATCCACGTCCACCCGGTCTTTCCAGCGATAGACGGAACGGCAGGGTGCCAGCAGA
>CAIPGJ010000662.1 GCA_903864555.1 uncultured Pseudomonadota bacterium
CTTACTGGTAAGAGGCCCCCAGGATCACGGGATACCGATGGATCACCGATTCATCGATCTCGACTCCCAAGCCTGGGCGGTCAGATGCCTCGATGTACCCGTCGACCACCATGGGGGCTCCGATGCCGAGCTCATCGCGGAAGGCGTTGACCCTTGATACGTCGGCCTCGTACCAAGTGCCGTTGGGCAGAGCACTCAGCACAGCCAGCGAGGCTGCGGTGCTGAGCACCGAGGCCGAGGTATGCGGGGCCACGGCGAGATGCCAGGTGCTGGCCAGCGCGCCGATCTTCATCAACTCGCTGATTCCCCCAGCCTTGCAGCAGTCGGCCTGCACATATTGAATGATCGACTCTGAGATCAGGGTGCGCAATTCGTGGCGGGTGAAATGGTTCTCGCCCGCCGCCAATGGGGTGGCCATCACTTCCTGCAGCCGGCGGTAGCCCGGCAGGTTGTCTGGCGGGAACGGCTCCTCGAGCCAGGTCAGCCGACCAGCCTCGCAGATTTCGACGATGCCGGCCAGATCTCGGCTGTGGAAACGGGTGCCGGCATCAGCCGCCAGTGCGAGCTCGGGCCCGAAGCGCCGCCGGATACCGTCCACACGCATCAGGTCGCGCTCGAGCGAGTCACCGACCCGCAGCTTGACCATGCGGTAGCCCTGCTCCATCAATGCCTCGATCTCCCGGGCCAGTTCATCCACGGGCTGGAAGCCCAAACTGATCCCACCGGCATAGGCTGGCACCCGCCGCTTTTGCCCGCCGAGCAGGCGCCAGACCGGCTGACCGAGTTCCTTACCCTTGATGTCCCATAGCGCCAGATCCACACCTGACAGGCCGATGACCGCCGCCGCACCCGGCCCGTGGGTCGATATAAAGCGCTGGTAGACACGGTCCCAAAGCACCTCGATAGCTTGTGGATCTTGCCCGATCAATGTTGGGCCAAGCGCGTCGTTGACAAAGGCTGCAATCGTGCTCGGAGCTTGCGCGTGGTGCGCCTCGCCCCAACCCACGGTCCCCTCGTCAGTGACGACCTTGACCAGAACCATGTCGCGCTTGGCCGAACGCCCCACGGCAAAGGTGATGCCACCGGGCGTCGGGCAGGACAAGGCGCGCGCTGTAATTTCGACGATACGACTCAATGGGAATTCCTCCAATGCATATGGCCGAGCTCCGGCACGCGATCGTCCCCACCTGGGTGGGAGCCAAACGCCTCGCCGAGCGCCTCAGCCCTTGACACCGCCCGCCCCCAGGCCTGAGACCAGGTGCCGTTGCAGGGCAAAGAACACCAGCACGATGGGCAGCGCGGTCAGCACCCCGCCGGCCATTAAAACACCCCAATCCGTCGTGAACTGACCGATCAGACCGTTGAGCCCCAAAGGGAGGGTGCGCTTCTCGTCGCTCGTGATCAAGGTCGCAGCGAACAAGAACTCGTTCCAGGCGTGGATCATCGACCATGTCGCAACTGCAATGATGCCGGGGCGCGCCATGGGCACGATCACAATCCAGAAAGCCTGCCAGCGGGTACAGCCATCCATCCGCGCGGCATCCTCGAGAGAAAACGGCACCTGCGCGAAGAAGCCCCGCATCAGCCAGACACACAGCGGCAGCATGTAGCTGAGATAGACGATGACCAAGGCCCACAGACTGTCATTCCATCCGAGCGCCCTGAACTGGATGAAGAAGGGGATCAGCAGCAGCACGGCAGGAAACATCTGCCCGTACAGCATCAGCGCCGGCAGAACCGTCGAGCCCCGGAACCGGTAACGAGCCAGCGCATAGCCTGCAGTCAGCGATGCCAGCACACTCAGGCCGGTGACGACCAGCGTCAGAAACAGGCTGTTGACTGCATATCGCCAGAACTTCCCTCCCAAAAGAAGTTCGGTGTAGTGCTGCAGCGTCAGTTCCCTGGGAAACAGGGCTGGCGGACGGGCGAACAGCTCGGCTTCTGGGCGTAGCGAGGTCACCACCATCCAATAGAACGGAAAGATCGCCCACACAAAGGCGCACCACAGCCCGATGTGCAGAAGCGCCCGGCTCCATCTTCTGACCCCGACAATCTCTTCTTGCATGGTCTCAGGCCTCCTCGCGCATGCGGATCAGATACAGGTACACCGTCGTCACCGCGACCAGGAAGACAAAGAGCAGCGTGGCCAACGCCGAAGCCATGCCAAGGTTCATCCGCTCGAAACCGTAGCGGTAGGCGAGCGTGAACAGAGTCTCTGAGGAGTTCAGGGGGCCGCCAGCTGTCATCAACCAAATCGCGTTGAAGTTGTTCACCGTCAGGATCAGGGTCAGGATCAGCGCGATGGCGAAGGCCAAGCGGATCTGCGGCAGAACGACGAACAAGAGCAGCCGCCAACCATGGGCGCCATCCATCGCTGCCGCCTCCATGATCGAGCGAGGGATCATCTGCAACGCGGCAAGCAGCAGCAGCATCACGAAAGGCGTGCCCTTCCAGATACTCTCCACCGTGACAGCCCACAACGAGGTTCCGACGTCCCCAAGGAAAGGAAAGTAATCCTTGAGCACCCCGACCCAGACCAGCAACTCATTGACGATGCCCACCGTCGGATCGTACATCCAGCGCCACGTCAGCACGGCCACAACGCTGGGAACGACCCAGGGCAGCAGGATGCCGGCCCTCAGCCAGGACCGAGCGCGCACAGGCCGGTTCAGCATTAGCGCCAGCATCAGGCCCAGGAGCATCTGTGCAACTACGTTCGCCCCCACCCACCATGCGGTGTTTCTTAGGGCGGTCCAGAACACCGGGTCTGCCCACACGCGCTCATAGTTGCGCGTCCCGATAAAGATGACCTGGCCACGGCTCAGGGTGCGCAGCGTCAGGTCCTGGAAGCCGGCAGCGATGCCGCTGATCACCGGGTAAACCACAACCGCCATGACCAGGACGAATGCAGGCAGCACCATCAGGTAGGGGTAAAGGCGCTCACCCTGGCCCGTCTCGAATAGAGCGGACCAGGGCTCGCGGCCTTTGCGCTCTGGGGAATGGGGCGAACTCATTGCTGCTCAAAACATCCAGAGAGTTACGCCGCTCAAAAGGCAGTGATGGGTCCGCGACATCATCATTTCATCTTTGCCGCGATCTCGCTCGCCGCCTTTTGCACTGCTGCCTGCGGCGTCATCAGGCCGCGCAGCGAGGTGTCCCAAGCGGGCGAAAGGATCGAAGAATGCACCTCGGCCCAGATGGCGATGCTGGGTCGTGCCCGACCAGCTGCCGCCTGGGACATGAAGGGGCGCTGCGCTTCGGGCAGCTTGGCAATAGCGTCCGGCGTGGTGGCTGTCATGTGAGCCGACAGCCGGTCGGCCTTGCGCATGGCCTCGACGCTGCGTGGCCCGGTCAGGAACATCACCAGATCGGCTGCAGCCGAGCTCTTGGTCTTGGCGTTGACGGCCAGATTGAACCCACCGATGACCGTGGCCGCGCGCTTGCCCACTGGCAGAGGAACGATCGAGTAGTTCAGGTTGGGAGCGACCCGCTTGATAGAGCCGATGGTCCAGTCGCCCGAAATCAGCATTCCGGCCCTGCTCTGGAGAAAGGGGGCGAACACCTCATCCCAAGACTGCGCGGTCAGCACGGTATCGGGAATTGACTTGTCCACCCGGTACATGTCGGTGAAGAGCTGGAAGGTCTCGGCTACCGCCGGCTCGCCAACGCGGACCTTACCGGCGTCATCGACCAGCTCGCCGCCGTTCTGCCAGATGAAGCTCGTCATCTGGAACACGCCAAAGCGGCCAGCGCCCATGGCCAGTCCATATTTGTCGGCGCCCAGTCCGCGCATCGCCTTGGCTACGGCACGGAACTCGGTCCAGTTCTTCGGTGGCGCGCTGAAACCGGCCGCCTTCAGCATGTCGTTATTGACGAACAAGGCGACGTTATTGGTGTACCAGGGCAGCGCATAGAGGCGCCCTTCATAGCGCCCCGATGCCAGCGGGCCAGGCTGGTATTCGGAAGCGACCGAGCGTGTGCGATCGGTCAGGTCGGCCAGCACGCCGGCGTCAGCGTAAGCAGCCAACCAGGCGTTGTCGATCGCCATGACATCTGGTCCTGCGCCCCCACCCAGCGCCACAAACAGGCGCTTCTCCAGCTCCTGAAAGGGTATGGCCTGGAGGTTGACCTTGTGTCCGGTCTGGGTCTCAAAGGCTCGAATTTCGTCGTAAAGCGGCGCCTGCGCGTTGGGCACCATGGGTGCGTTGACCCAGAAGGTGATCGTGTCGGCGTTCGCTACGGCGCCCCATAGGCCGAAGGTACAGGCCGCGATTCTCAAGAGCTTTTTGGTCAGTTTCAGCATGCTCATTTCTCCTCAAGGTTAAAAAAACCCGTACCCGGTAGCAGGCCGGTACGGCAGAAGGAATCAGGGGCCGCGGTGTTGGCGCGGCGGCATCATGTGGACTCCAGGCTCAGCAGTTCCCCCAGGGCGTGGTGGATGCTCCCTCGCTCCGAGAGGGCCCAGTGTCTCTGCGTGCCCGCATCAACCCTTGGGCGACCTGCAATGGCGGTGGCCCGGGCGCTTGCGTTGGCCGATGCGTTATCCAGGCCATGAACGATCCAGACTTCAGAGCTCAGCCGATCAGGCTGCAGCGGAATCGATGCGCCCTCACGAAAGAAGACTGGTACTGCGTCCATCGGGACTTCGTGCAGAACCGTTTGTCCGCCGTCGATCCATCGGCGCGACAAAGCGTCGTACCAGCGCCCAGGCGGAAGGAACACTGCACGCGTCGATGCGTAGAAGGCTACCGGCGCCACGAGCAGGGCGTCGCCGAGCATGAACTGTTGATCCCAGTCATTGAGCCCCCGCCATTTGATCTCGGGAAAGGCCAGGGGCATCATCCGGACTGGGGGTAGCCCTCCGGCGACCGCCTCGGCGGCAAGCGCCAGAAAATAGGGCTTGAGCTCAAGATGGAGCTTGGCACACGCGGTGAAGATGCGCTGTGAGTCCGCATCCATCTGCCAGGGCTCCCTGCAACCGAGTCCGTGCAGCATGAACAGGGGCTGGAAGGCACTGAACTGTGCCCAGCGAGCGAAGACTTGCGGGGTCGGGGTCCCAAAGTAGCCTCCGATGTCGCTGCCGATGAAGGGAAACCCCGACAGGCTCGCGCTTTGCGCTGCCCGGATCGCCGCGGGCAGGCCACTCTTTGGACAAAAGTCCGAAGTCTGGTCCCCAGACCAGATCTGCTGGCGGCAACCCGCCTGTGCTGAGCGGCTCAGCACAGGGCGGACAGGGCCCTCAAATGCGGCGGCTGTGGCGTCAAGATACGCCTTGACATAGGCGTTGTGGGCTCCCGGACCCGAAAGCCCGTTGTGAAGCACCGCGTGATCGGGCAGTTGCTCCCCAAAATCAGCTTTGAAGCCGGCAATGCCACGCTGCACGAGCGACCGCAACCCGCGGACCCACCAGTCCCGCGCGGAAGGGTTGGTGAAGTCGATCAGCGCTGCCCGCACATTCGGATTGGCGCCTGGTCGCCGCACGAGGGGCTGCCCCTGCCGGTCGACGATGACATGGCCCAGGTCCAGGGCGGAGGCATGGGCCCGCGTACCCACCACCAACCAAGGACACAGCCACAGATGCACCTGGGTGCCCTCAGCCGCCATCGCCCTGACCATGTCCAAACCTTCTGGGTACTTGGTCCGGTCGAACTCGAAGGAGTGGATCTCCTCCTCCCAATACGCGTCGATGAGCTTGACGTCCAGAGGCAAGCCCATCGCACGAAAGCCCTCCCGATCGGCGGCGACAGTCACTGCATCCTCGGTCCGCCAGTCACCCGCTTTCCAGAGTCCGAAAAAGGCGTCGTCGGGCTTCTCGGGCGGGCCCACGCGAGCGATCCAGGCCCGGTGCTGCTCAGCCAGCGTGCCCAAGTCCAGGTGCAGCTCGATGCGGCTGGACTCGATCTGAATGCGCAGAACGTCGGGCTCCCAGGGGGCCGCCAGGTGAAAACTGGCAGCGTCGTGACCGGCCAGCCCCATCGAGAAACCAGCGGTGCTCGCGATCCAGGGCACTGGCAGGTAGGTACCGCTGCCTTGCCCCGCGTTCTCCAGATAGTGGCGCACCACCGTGCCCCGCAGGTCCAGATGCTCGAAGCGCTCACCCCCGCCCAGAAAAAGCGCCTCCTCCGGGGCCGCCAGACAAAGCTCGACGGCTTTGGACTGCGGCCTTTCGAAGACGATGCAGTGGGTTGTCGGGCCCCTTCGCTCGATCCGCGCGGCGTCTGGCGGCAGCGCATGCCACCGCCCACCGGGTTCGCGCCAGCCAGCGCCCAGGAGTGCGTAGGGCTCAGACACGCACCAGCTCCGCGCCGAGCAGAAAGGCCAGTTGCCCAGCCGCCTGCGCCCAGTGGCCATACACAGCCGTGACATGGTGCTCGAAGCCTTCTTCAACGAAGCGCCGGATCAGCACGTCAGCCGGCGTCTGCTGGGGGACGAACAGGGCCGCCGTCCGGTTGGCAGCGGCAGGCCGGCTGCCGATCTGACCCTCTGTCACAAAGACCCGCAGACGGCCATCAGGCTCCAGCGATAGGCGCA
>CAIPGJ010000663.1 GCA_903864555.1 uncultured Pseudomonadota bacterium
GAGGATGCGGCCGCCGGTGGCGGCGATGGGGTGGCCGAGGGAAATCCCCGAGCCGTTGACGTTCAGCTTGTCCGGGTCGTTCCAGCCCCAGCCCTTCAGCACGCCCAGCACCTGGCAGGCGAAGGCTTCGTTGAGTTCGACCAGGTCGAGTTGGCTCCAGTCCATGCCGGTCTTGGCAAAGAGCTTCTTCACCGCAGGCACCGGGCCCAGGCCCATGGTGGCGGGATGGCAGCCGGCCACGGCCCAGCCCACCAGGTAACCCATGGGTTCGAGCTTGAGTTCCTTCAGCTTGTCTTCGGACACCACCAGGCAGGCCGAGGCGGCATCGTTCTGCTGGCTGGCGTTGCCGGCGGTGACGATGCCGTCCTTCATGATGGGGCGCAGCTTGGCCAGGGTCTCCAGCGTGGTCTCCGGGCGCACGCCCTCGTCCTTCTCGAAGCGGATGGGGTCGCCCTTTTTCTGCGCCAGTTCCACCGCCACCAGTTCGTCCTTGAACTTGCCGTCCTTCCAGGCGGCTGTGGCGCGCTGCTGGCTGCGCAGGGCGTAGGCATCGGCTTCCTCGCGGGTGATGTTGCATTCCTTGGCGACGTTCTCGGCGGTGCCGATCATGCCGGCGATCTGGCCGAAGCGATCCATCGGCTGTGACATCTCGCGGCCGCGCTCCAGGCGGTCATGGAACTTCACCGAGCCCATGCGCGCGCCCCAGCGCATGTCGTTGGTGTAGTACTCGACGTTGCTCATGCTTTCCGCGCCGCCGGCGATCACCACGTCAGCGGCGCCGGTCTGCACCATCATGGCGGCGTTCAGCACCGCCTGCAGGCCGCCGCCGCAGCGGCGGTCCACCTGGCAACCGGGTACTTCGATGGGCAGGCCCGCGGCCAGTGCCGCCCAGCGGCCCAGCGCGGGGGCTTCGCCGCTCGGGTAACCGTGCGCGAACACCACATCGTCGATGCGCCCGGGCTCGATGCCGGTGCGCTCCACCAGCGCCTTGATGATCAGGCCGCCCAGCTTGCCCGCGTCCAGCGGACGCAGCGTGCCGCCGTAGCCGCCGACTGCCGTGCGCAAAGGGGATACGATCGCCGCTCGTCTCATGATGTCCTCGCTTTTGGTTGGTTCCGGCGCCTGATGCGGCTCCGGAGGTTGTGAATGGCGCAATTCTAGCCTGCCGGGCACTGCGGCTGCGTCGCGACCCGGACACTTCGGAAACCTCAGACACCCCGGACGCAGGGCTTCAGTGCCTGCGTGCCTGCCGCGAACTGCGTGTCCAGGCGGCGAACACCTCTTTCACGATGGTGGCGAGGCCGCGCGCGGCGACCGTGAGGGTCACGTCCTGGGGATGGATCAGGGCGATCTGGCGCCGCACCACCGGGCCCACCAGCGGTACGGCACGGATGCGTGGATAGGCATCGCGAAACAGGATGAGGTTGGGTAGGATGGCCGCCCCCAGGCCCTCATTCACCAGGCCGAGGGCCGAGGTCGGGTGCAGCACCTCGTAAGTGCGTGGCAGCACGATGTTCAGTTCGGCCACGGCGCGGTCGAAGTAAAGGCCGCTGCCGGTGCCATGGCTGAGCAGGATCAGCGATTCGTTGCGCAGTTCCCGCCAGCGCACTTCCTTCTTCGACTTCAGCTTGTGGTCATCGCGACAGACCAGCACGAAGGGGTCGTGCAACAGCGGGGCCGCCTCGATGCCGCGCAGCGGCGCGGGCAGCACGGTGATGCCGATGTCGGCGCGTTTGGACAGCACCGCATCGGTCACCTCATGGGCCGCAGCGTCAAACAGGCGCAGGCGGTTGCGCGGAAAGCGCTGCGTGTAGTGGGACACGATGCGCGGCAGCAGGTGGCTGGCTACGCTCGACACGCAGGCGATGCCCACCTCGGCCTGGTCCAGTCGCGAGGTGTCGCGCACTTCGTGGAAGGCGTTGTTGATGTCGCTGAGGAGCCGCTGTGCGCGCGGCAGGAAGCCGTGGCCCACCTGCGACAGCCGCCAGGTGCGCGTGGTGCGCTCGATCAGCACCACCCCGAGCTGGGTCTCCAGGTTCTTCAGTCGTCGCGACAGCCCCGCCTGGGTGATGAACAGCGCCGTGGCCGCCTTGCTGAAGGAGCCATGCTCCACCACGGCAACAAAGGCCTGCAGGCCGGCGGTATCGAATTTCATGAGTATTTGTCAAAAATCAAAAACGATTTCTCATTTTACGGGCTGCAAGGCTTGCATCACAATCGCTCCGCACTGAAGGCGTCGCTGGAGAAACCGCTTGAGCAACAGCGGGAACAAGCGAGTTCACGGTGCTGTGGCGGTGTGGCGCAGTCCAGGGGATGCGGCAGTTTTTTCATGCCTGTTGCGCCAGCCGCATAAATCGCTCAATGCGCAGACATGACGCGCCGGCCGAAGTAATGAGCCGGCCGGAAAACCGTAGAGGAAGAGGCAATCCGTGTCCAAGAGTCTCGGCAAGGTCAAGATCATCGATTTCTCACGCGTGCTGTCAGGGCCGTATGCCACCCTGATCCTGGGCGACCTGGGCGCTGACATCCTCAAGGTGGAGGAGCCCACCGAGGGCGATGCCACGCGGGAGAACCGCCCCTTCGTCAATGGCCAGAGCCATTACTTCCTCAGCCTCAACCGCAACAAGCGCAGCCTCGGGCTGAACCTGAAGACGAAAGAAGGCCAGGCCATTGCCCGCCAGCTGGTGAAGGACGCCGACGTGGTGCTGGAGAATTTCCGCCCCGGCAAGATGCAGGGGCTGGGCCTGGACTACGAAACCCTGTCGAAGGATAACCCGCGGCTTATCTATTGCTCGGTCAGCGGCTTTGGCCAGGACGGCCCACTGGCGCAGACGCCGGCCTACAACGACGTGGTGCAGGGCCTGAGCGGCGTGATGAGCATGAACGGCGAGCCCGATGGCATGCCGGTGAAGGTGGGCATCCCCATCGGCGACATCGCCGCGGGCATGTTTGCCGCCATGGGCATCCTGTCCGCGCTGTATGAGCGCGAGCACAGCGGTCGCGGCAAGCACCTGGACATTTCCATGCTCGACTGCCTGATCGGCATGCTGGGCTACTCGGCCGGCTGGTACTTCGCCACCGGCAAGAGCCCGCACCGCGTCGGCTCGCGCCACCATTCGATTGCACCGGTGGGCGTGTTCCGCACCGCCGATGGCAAGGAACTGATCCTGGCGGTGTTCATCACCAAGTTCTGGCAGCGCTTTTGCGAGGCTGGCGGACGACCGGAACTGGCCACTGATCCGCGCTTCCAGGCGGCGCAGTCGCGTGTGGAAAACCAGGCCGAACTCTATCCCCTCATCGAGCAATTGGTGGCCAGCCAGCCACTGGCCTGGTGGTTGAAGGCGCTGTCGGTAGGGGACGTGCCCCATGCGCCGGTGCTGGCGGTGGGCGAGGCGCTGGAGCAGGAGTACGTGAAGTACCGCCACATGGTGATCGAGGCCACGCATCCCTCGTATGGCCCGGTGAAGATGGTCGGCCCGGTGATCAAGGAACGCGGCGAAGTGCCGACTGCGGCCAAGGCACCGCCCATGCTGGGCGAGCACAACGTCGAGGTGCTGCGCAGTTGCGGCTATTCCGACGCCGACATCGACAAGCTGCGCAAGGGCGGCGTCATCGCCTGACCTCGCTGGCCAGCAAGAACAGGCAACAACAAGGCCGGTCAGCACCGGCTGCAACCGAAAAGGAAGTGGACATGAGTGCAGTTGAAGGCAAGAAGCAGTCTTTCGACCGACTGACTGACGAGGCGCTGGCGGAACTGCGCGCGGAGATCGGCACCGAAATCAAGGGGCCGCATGGTTACATCACCGAAGCCACGCGCGATGGCATCCGCCATTTCGCCATGGGCATCGGCGATGAGAACCCGCTGTGGCAGGACGAGGACTACGCGAAGAAGTCGCCCCTGGGGACGATTGCCGCGCCGCCCTTCATCCTGCTCGCCTTCAACAAGACGGCCTGGGGCGCGCGCGGCCTGCGCGGCATCCATTCCATGTTCTCGGGCAGCTATTTCGAGTGGAAGCGTCCGATCGTGCTCGGTGACAAGCTCACCTCCAAGACCATCCTCAAGGACATCGAGATCAAGTCGAGCCGCTTTGCCGGCCGCGCCATCAAGCAGATCCGTGAGGCCACCTTCCGCGATGCCGCGGGCGAAGTCGTGGCCATCGCGCGTCCCTACAGCTTTCGCATCGAGCGCGACACGGCCAGCTCCAAGGGCAAGTACAACAGCCTGGTGCTGGGCACCTACACGCCGGAGCAGTACGCCGCCATCGCCGCCGATTACGACAAGGAAGTGCGCCGCGGCAGCGAGCCGCGCTACTGGGAGGATGTCACCGTGGGCGAGATGATGCCCCATGTGGTGAAGGGCCCGCTCACGGTCACCGACATCATCGTCTTCCTGCAGGGCTTCGGCGGGCAGTGGCTGCGCGCCCACGGCGATGCGGTGCGCTGGTATGCGCGCCACCCCAAGGGCGGCATCGTCAACAAGTTCGGTGCGCTCGAGCCGCCGGAGATCGTGCACTGGGACGACGAACTGGCACGTCGCGTCGGTGTGCCCGCTGCCTACGACTACGGCCCGCAGCGCATGGGCTGGCTGGGGCATCTGCTCACCAACTGGATGGGCGACCACGGCTTCCTGCGCAGCCTGGATGCCCAGGTGCGCCGCTTCAACCTGGTGGGCGACACCACCTGGTGCCGCGGCAAGGTCGTCGACAAGCGCGAAGAGGATGGCAGGAAGGTCGTCATCTGCGAAATCTGGTGCGAAGACCAGCGCGGCGACATCACCGCCAAGGGCATGGCCACGGTGGAACTGCCGACGAAGCAGGGCCAGTAGTCCCGGCCTGAGCCCACCAGCCCATAAGCCCATAAGTACGCCAGTACGCAAGGAGGACCGCATGTCAGCACAGGAATCCGACGGTTACTACGAGGCCTACTGGCCGCGCGGTCCGCGCCAGAGCAAGATCAAGCCGCTGGCCAAGCGCTTCGATACCCTGGCCGGCAAGAAGGTCGCCTTCCTCTGGGATTACCTTTTTCGCGGTGACGAGATCTGGGTCACGTTGAAGGAAGAATTGAGCAAGCGTTATCCCGGCATCAGCTTCGTCGACTGGGCCGAGTTCGGCAACACCCACGGCACCGAGGAGCGCAAGGTGGTGGCCGCGCTGCCGCAGCGCTTCAAGGAACTGGGCGTGGATGCGGCCATCTCCGGGATGGGTTGTTGAGGCAGCTGCACGCCCGCCGTGTTGCGGGCCAGTGCAGTGTGCGAGGCGGCGGGGATCCCTTCCTCGACGCTGGTGTGCGAGGGCTTCATGCCGCAGGCGGCGGCGGTCAGCATCGGCCTGGGACTGCCCAACATTCCCTGTGCCGTGGTGCCCGGCCATACCAATGTGCAGAGCAAGGATGAACTGAAGGCGAACGTGCTGCGGGTGACGCTGGATCAGGTCATCAGCAACCTCACGCAGACCCCGGCGGTGGCCGGTGAACGGGGCGAACCTGCGCAACAGAGCATCGTTTTCAAGGGCGGCTTCGATGCCGTCAACCAGTACTTCTACGAGAACGGCTGGGGTGATGGCCTGCCCATCGTGCCACCCACGCGCAGCAAGATCGAGGCCTTCCTCAGCTGCATCGATCTCGATCCCAACCAGAGCATTGCCACGCTGCTGCCCGAACAGCGCGCCGCCACGGTGTGGAGCATCGCCGTCAACGGCGTGATGGCCGGTTGCAAACCCGAATACATGCCCCTGCTGGTAACGCTGGTGGAAGCCATGGCCGACCCGGCCTACGGCGTGGAGCACAGCGGCAACAGTCCGGGCGGGGAGACCCTCATCATCCTGAACGGTCCCATTACCCAGCAGCTGGACTTCAACTACACCCAGGGGGTGATGCGCGACGGCTTCCAGGCCAACACCTCCATCGGCCGCTTCTGGCGCCTGTACCTGCGCAATGTGGCGGGCTTCCTGCCACACAAGAATGACAAGGCCACCTTCGGCAATACCTGGCGTGTGGTGGTGCCTGAAAACGAAGCCGTGCTGGCAAAGATAGGCTGGCCCACGGTGGGCGTGGACATGGGCAATCCGGCCGGGGCCAACACCGTGACCATCGGCCGTTACACCGGTGGCAACCTGCTGGTGTCGGTGTCGGGTGATGTGTACAAGGACATGCTGCCCTATCTGGCCGATGCCGTGGTGCGGCAGATTTCCTGGCAGTTGATGTTCTCGGTGGGGCAGGGGCTGGGCAAGCTGCGTCCGCTGGTGCTGCTGCCGCCGATTCTGGCCGAAACCATGTCGCGCGCCGGGGTCACCAAGGAAGTATTCAAGCAATACCTGTTCGACCACTCGCGCATTCCGGCCAGCCAGTTCTCGCGCATCCTGCGCGACTGGACGCAGAAGCCGACCTGGGACCTGGCCCTGGAAGTGAAGAACGGGAAGATTCCGAAGATCTTCCACGAGTCCGACGATCCGGACCGGCTGGTGCCGCTGGTGTGGCGCCCGGATGACTACATGGTGGCGGTGACGGGTGATCCGCTGCGCAACAACGCCTATGTCTATGCCCACAACGGCCTGCGCGGTTATCCGGTGAGCAAGGTGGTGCGCCACGCCAAGGGCAAGGTCTGACGGGTCGGCAACACGGGGGCGTCAGCGACAGGGGGCAGCAAAACACACAGGAGGTGGAGGACCGCAAGACCATAAGACCTGAAGGGGCCGTCAGAGCCTCGAAAAGGCGCATGGGATCTGGAACGAAAGCAACACTCGTCAGCAGTTTGCGCAGCGCAGATCACTGGAGGAGCAGCAGATGTCGAATCACAGCAAATACGGGGGCCTCAGGCGGGCGACCCTGTCGGGTGTGGCCCTGTCGGCGCTGGTCGTGATGCACCCGGGCATGGCACAGGAGTATCCCAACCGGCCCATCCGCATCATCACCACCCCGGTGGCCAGCGGCGGCGATGTCGTGGCACGCGAGTTGTCGGCGGGCATGAGCGGTCCTCTGGGCCAGCCCATCGTGGTGGAGAACCGCGCGGCGCTGAACGCCATCGAATTCGTCGCCAAGGCGGTCCCTGACGGTTACACGCTGCTGGTGAACGGCAGCGTGATCTGGTTGCAGCCGCTGCTGCAAAAGAGCACGCCCTGGGACCCGGTGCGTGACTTTGCCCCGATCTCGCTGCTGGCGCGCTCGCCCAATGTACTGGTGGTGACGCCATCCATCGGCGTCAACAACGTGCGTGAGTTGCTGGCGCTGGCGCGGGCCAAGCCGGGTGCGCTGAGCTATTTCTCGGCCGGGCCGGGGTCCACGTCACAGCTCGCCTCGGAGCTGTTCAAGTCCATGGGTGGCGGGCTCAATATCGTTGGTGTGGCCTACAAGGGCACCAGCCAGGGCATGATCGACCTCCTCGAAGGCCGCATCCACATGGGCTTCGTGGTCGGGGCCTCGGTGGCGGGCCAGGTGAAGTCAGGCAGGCTGAAGGCACTGGGCGTCACCAGTCGTCAGGTCACCGCACTGGCAGACGGCCTGCCCACCATCTCCGATTCCGGGTTGCCCGGCTATGAGTCGGTGCTGTTGCTCGGCGCCTTTGCCCCGGCGAAAACCTCGCCAGCCCTCATCAACCGCCTGAACCGGGAAATGGTCAGGGTGCTGAACGAACCTGCGGCCAGGCAGAAGCTGTTCAATGCCGGTGCCGATGTCGTGGCC
>CAIPGJ010000664.1 GCA_903864555.1 uncultured Pseudomonadota bacterium
CCGGACGGCGATCGCATCATCGAGATCGCCATCATTGTCACCAACGCCCAGCTGGACACCGTCGCCGAGGCGCCGGTGCTGGTGGTCCACCAGTCCGACGAGATCCTCGATGGCATGGATGCCTGGAACAAGGGCACGCACGGCCGGTCCGGCCTGATCGACCGCATCAAGGTTTCCACGCTCAATGAAGCCCAGGTCGAGGAACAGATGCTCGCCTTTCTCGTTCAGCACGTGCCGGTGCGTACCTCGCCCATGTGCGGCAACTCGATTTGTCAGGACCGCCGCTTCCTGGCGCGCTGGATGCCCAAGCTCGAGGCCTATTTCCACTACCGCAACCTCGATGTGTCCACGCTCAAGGAACTGGTGAAGCGCTGGAAGCCGGAACTGGCCAAGGGCCTGACCAAGCATGGCAAGCACGAAGCACTGGCCGACATCCAGGAGTCGATCGAGGAACTGAAGTACTACCGCGAGCATTTCCTGCGCGTCTGAAGCGCGGCCGCCTCGGCCAATCCAGTCCCCCTTCGTGCTGTATTTCTACCGGCGCCACTCGCCGGCTTGCGCCACCAGCGCCCGGGTGGAGGCATCCAGCGTCGCCATCTCGCCTTTTTCGATGGCGCGCGCCAGTACCTTCCCCAGTTCCACGCCCCACTGGTCGAAGGGGTTGATGCCCAGCAGGCAGGCTTCGGCGAACACCTTGTGCTCGTAGAGCGCCACCAGTTGTCCCAGTGTGCGCGGGGTGAGTCGGCGGATCAGCAGCGTGCTGGAAGGCCGGTTGCCCTGGGAGATGCGCGGCGGGTCCATTTCACCCAGTAGGTCCGAACCCGACATCAGCGCCGCTCCTTGTGCCAGGGCATTGGCCACCAGCATCTGCTGGGCGGCCTGGTCTTCGACGCTGCCCTCCAGGGCGGCCTGCACCGGCACGATGAAATCGACCGGCACCAGATGCGTGCCCTGCAACAGCAACTGGTGGAAGGAATGTTGCGTGACAGTGCCGGAACCGCCCCACAGGATGGCTGAGCTTGGGTGTTCCAGTGGGCTGCCAGTGCGGTCGACGCGCTTGCCATTGGATTCCATCTGCAACTGCTGCAGGTAATCGGGCAACAGGCGCAGATCCTCGCTGTAGGCGAGCACGGCATGTGACTGGGCACCGAAGAAGCAGACATACCAGACCGACAGCATCGCCATCAGCACCGGCAGGTTGGCTTCGGCAGGCGCCTGCAGGAAGTGCTCATCCATGCTGTGTGCGCCTTCGAGCATTTCCTCGAAGGCATCCGGACCGGCGGCGATGGCCACTGGCAGGCCGACGGCGGACCACAGCGAATAGCGTCCGCCCACCCAGTCCCACATGGGAAATACATGCGAAGCGGCGATGCCGAAAGCGGTGGCCTTGTCGGGCGCTGCGGTGGCTGCGGCGAAGTGCCTCCCCAGGTGCGCTTCGGCGCCGGCACCCAGTCCGGCCAGCAGCCAGGCCCGGGCACGCCGGGCATTGGACAGCGTTTCCACCGTGGTGAAGGTTTTCGAGGCCACGATGAACAGGGTTTCGGCAGGATCAAGCCCGGCCAGCACCGCATCCAGGTCCGCAGGGTCGGCATTGGAAACGAAATGCACCCGGACTTGCGACTGCAGCAGGGGTCGCAGCGCGGACACTGCCATGCGCGGGCCCAGGTCCGACCCGCCCACACCCAGATTGACGACCTGGCGCAGCGTCTTTCCCGAGGCGCCCTGCATGCGCCCGGCCAGCATGTTTTCGGCAAAGCTGCGCATGCGCTGGCGCACCTCGCGCACCTGCGGCATGACGTCCACGCTCTGCGGGAATCGTTCGGCCTGCGAGCGCAATGCCATGTGCAGGGCAGGGCGGTCCTCGGTGTTGTTGACCTTGTCGCCGGCGAACAGGCGTGTGCGCCAGCCCTCGATGTCCTGCTGTTTCGCCAGCGTCAGCAGCAGCTTCAGGGTTTCATTGCTGATGCGGTGCTTGGAGTAATCAAGCAGCAGCCCGTCCAGTTCGATGCGCAGGCGTGAAGCACGCGCTGGATCGGCGGCGAACAGATCGCGCAGATGCACCTGGCCGGTGTCACGGTGATGGGCAAGCAGGGCCTGCCAGGCAGGACTTTGGATCAGATTGGGCATGTAGTGGTCGAGATCAGCGGTTGTGGAGGTTGTGAACAAGGCCGGAGCAGAGTCGTACCCAAGCCTGGCAAGTTGCGGAAATGACTAGCTTGATCAGGAAATGTGAATCTGGCAATCACGGATTGCTGCGGCGGTTTGCTGCAGTCCTGCGCCATCAATCCCTCACGTAGAGACGGAAGCGCTCGCGATCGCGTGGGCGGTTGCCTTCCCAGATGCGGCGCCATCCCGGCTCGAGTGCATCGGGTTGGGGGCGTGAGTCTGGCTGGGCGCGCGCATCGGCCTGCACCAGCAGCATCCTGCATTGACGCCGCGTGCCGGGCGGGCTCATGGCTTCCCGCCGTTGCGTCACCACGCCGGCGTAATAGTGGAACACGGCCCGTTGCGCCTCACCCAGTCCGATGCTTTCGATGCACCCGCCAGGCGCAGGTCTGGCCGACTTCACGGCTGCCGCAAGCGAACCCGCCACCGGGGCGTAGGTTTTTCCGTAATCGATCCAGGGCAGCCACAGACTCATCACCAGGCCCCACAGCAGGGTGATTCCGCCCGCCCAGAAGGCCGTGCTGCGGTGGGGCGAGCGTTCGCTGCGGGCAAGCAGCCACAGCCACAGCAGGCTCAGCACCAGCGCAATGATCACTGCGCTGACATCCAGGCGCGCGACGAAACCGGGTTCCAGCTTGCTGAAATTGCGGGCCAACCGTTCCGGCGTGCCCGTGATCATGGCGATCCATCCCAGCCACACCAGCGCGCCCAGGGTGGTGAAGGTCATGGCGCCGAACCAGGCGAAGGAACTGGCGGTGCTGCGGCGCAGGGCTGGCACCGCGGCACCGGCAAGCAGGGCCAGCACCAGCATCAGCGGCATGGCATGGACTTCATTGATGTCACGATTGCAGGCAAACAGGACTATCGCCAGCAGCGTGCCGGCCATGAGCGGCAGCACCGCATCGTTCTTCAACCGCCAGCGCCGGTCATAAACAGCCCACACGGCCAGCGGCCAGGCGGGCCAGGCCGCCCAGGACAGCAGTTGCAACTGCCGCAAGCCGCGCTGCAGGGTCCAGGTCGTCTGGTGCCATTGGGACTGCCACCATTGGGTCGCCATGCCCTCGCCCTGATGCCGCAGCGCGGCATACCAGGCGAGCGAGGCCAGCAGGGCGATGACGAAGCCCGCAGCGAGGAAGCGGAGGTGCCGGCGATTGCGCCAGGCGCTACCCAGCGCGGGCGCCAGCAGGGCGGCCAGCAGCGGCACCAGTGCCGGCGCCGGGCCTTTGCTCCACAGCATCAGCCCCAAGCCCAGGCCAAAGCACAGGCCGCCCCGCAGCCAGGCGGTGCCACGGGCATGGGCAAATCCATACCAGGCCAGTGCCATCCCGGTGAGCGCGGCATTCTCCGCCAGCACTTCGTGGGCGTGCACGAATAATCCCAGCAATCCCAGCAGCACCAGAGCGGCGCCATCGCCTTCAGCCGATGCGGCCGGCGCGCCATGCTCGTCGCGGCGGAACCATTCGCGGCCGGCTGCACGTACCAGCCACAGCGTGGCGGCCAGGCACAGCGCACTGGCCAGGCGCGCGCCCTCATGTGGCTGCAGCAGCGGCGAGAGCAGCTTGGCGCACAGCGCAGCCAGCGCGTAGAACAGCGGGCCATCGGCAAGATAGGGCTCCCCCGCAAGCTGTGGCAGCAGCCAGTGGATGCCGCCTCCGGTGAGCATCTGGTGCACGATGCCGATGCCGATCGCATCCTCGGCCTTCCAGGGGCTGTGGTTGAACAGCCCGATGAAGAGGTAGCACGCCACCAGTAGCCACAGTCCACCGGCAGGCAGCGGCAGCGGGACGGGGCCGCCGCGGTACCAGGTCTTGGCTTTGTCCTGGTCCTGACCCTGACCCTGACTCTGGCTCTCGCTCATTCGATCACCTTCAGGGTGCGACCTGCGACCGGCTCGCCGGACGGGTAGAGCGCGTTGACCAGACGCAGCCAGCCTTCGGCGTTGTCACCCAGGGGCGAGTTGCGCGTCAGCGCGGCAAAGCGGGTGCCTGCTTCGGCGCGCACCAGGCGGATGCGCAGCGGCTGGGCCAGTTTGCGCTCCTCGGCGGTCAGGGTATGGAAGGAGCGCACCACCTGGCGCATGCCCTCGAGGGAGCGCCGCCAGGCCTCTTCATTCTGGGCTGCGCCATTGAAGAGGTAGGCATGCTGGCCGAGGTAGATCACGGCGAGCAGGCGGCCGCGCAACTCGGTGCGGGCTGCCGGGAGGCCGTTGATGGCCGAGACGTCGATGTCGGTTGCGGCATTGCGGGTTACCCGGCGGATGACCGCCGCAGGTGTTTCGTCGGGCTTCCTGTCCTGGGCGAGTTCAATGCGTGCCGCATTCCCGGGCGCTATCACCAGCAGCCGGTCGGGCAGGTTCTGCAACCGCCAACCGGTCGGCGCCTGCAGCGCAAAGCCCAGTTCCGGATGGTAGAAATTCTGCCCGCGGCGGATGCCTTCGCGGGCACTGTCGCCGAACACCATGCCTTCGCTGCGTTTCAGGAAGGGTTCGCGCGGATCTTCGCCTTTGCCGGTGCGCAGCCCGTCGGCCGCAGCCACCACTTCCTTCAGGCGCTGGTCATTTTCCGGGTGGGAGGCAAACACGCCGTGATAACGCTGCGCTTCGCGTCCCTCGCGTTTGGCCGCCTCTGCATCGAACAACTCCTGGTTCTTCAGCACACCGATGACACGGATCATGGCCTGCGGGTCGTAGCCGGCACGCGCCAGATATTCTGCCCCCAGCCGGTCGGCTTCCAGCTCGTGGTCGCGCCCATAGCCGGCCAGCAGCGCATTGCCGAGCAGTCCGGTGAGGTTCTGCGCACCCGACTGCCGCATGGCCGGGCTGATGGCGCCCAGCAATCCCGCCACCAGCTGTGCGCCGGTGTGTGCGGTCATCTGACGCACGCCGTGGCGCGCGGTGACATGGCCTATCTCGTGGGCGAGCACGGCGGCGACTTCCGCTTCGGAATTGAGGAAAGCGAGGATGCCGCGGGTGATATAGATGTAGCCCCCCGGCAGGGCGAAGGCATTCACCTCCGGGCTGTCGAGCAGGGTGAAGCGGTATTGCAGGTTGGTGCGGTGGCTGCCGCGGGCGAGTTTCTGGCCGATGGCCTCGATATAGGCCTGCAAGCCGTTATGGTCGTAAAGCGAATACTGTTTTTTCACGTCCTGGTCGGCCTGCCGTCCCAGGCTGAGTTCCTGGGCCTCCGACATCAGCACGACTTCCGGGTTGCCGCTGACCGGGTTGGTGGCACAGCCGGCCAGCCCTCCTGCTGCGAGCAGGATCGGCAGGGCGGCAGCCGCAAGCTTCAATCGGGTGGCCAGTCTGTCTGGAAGCATGCTCGTCCGACCAACAAAAAAGGCAGCCGAGGCTGCCTTCTTGCAGTCTCGGCTGCCCTGGTATCAGGCAGCAGCCGGGGCGGCTTTCTTGGCGCCGGTCTTGCTGGCGTATTTTTGGCGGAATTTTTCGACGCGACCAGCGGTGTCCAGCATCTTCTGCTTGCCCGTGTAGAACGGGTGGCAGGCGGCACAGACTTCAACGTGCAGCGCGCGGCCCAAGGTCGAGCGCGTCGTGAAAGTGTGGCCGCAGGAGCAGGTGACCGGCGTGTCCTGGTAATTCGGATGTCCTTCGGCTTTCATGTCCATGTCCTTGATAGATTTCACCGTTTCTGGCGGTGCGCACAGAGGGTGCGAAAGGGCAACGATTATCCCAGAAACCCCGTTATTAATCAATAGTGTGTTCAGCAGCAGCTTTGCAGATGGGGGCGGAAAGCGAAAACAACCCTCCCCCATCCTCCTGCGACCGGGTCTCAGCCCCGCCGCATCGAATCGAAAAAGTCTCCGTTGTTCTTGGTGTTGCGGATCTTGTCCACCAGGAACTCGGCCGCCTCCAGATCATCCATCGGGTACAGCAGCTTTCTCAGCACCCAGATCTTCTGCAGGATGGCCGGGTCAATCAGCAGTTCCTCGCGCCGGGTGCCGGAGCGATTCACGTTGATGGCCGGGAAAATACGTTTTTCATACATGCGCCGGTCAAGATGGATTTCCATGTTGCCGGTGCCCTTGAACTCTTCGTAGATCACGTCGTCCATGCGGCTGCCGGTGTCGATCAGGGCCGTCGCCAGGATGGTCAGCGAGCCGCCTTCCTCGACATTGCGTGCCGCGCCGAAGAAGCGCTTGGGGCGCTGCAGGGCATTGGCATCGACACCACCGGTGAGCACCTTGCCGGAGGCCGGCACCACGGTGTTGTAGGCGCGCGCGAGGCGGGTGATGGAGTCCAGCAGGATCACCACGTCCTTCTTGTGCTCCACCAGGCGCTTGGCTTTCTCGATCACCATTTCGGCGACCTGCACGTGGCGCGTGGCCGGCTCGTCGAAGGTGGAGGCGACCACTTCGCCGCGCACCGTGCGCGTCATTTCGGTCACTTCCTCGGGCCGCTCGTCGATCAGCAGCACGATGAGGACGACGTTCGGATCCTGCGCCGTGATGGCATGTGCCAGTTGCTGCATCAGCACCGTCTTGCCGGCCTTGGGCGGGGACACGATCAGGCCGCGCTGGCCCTTGCCGATCGGCGCGATGATGTCGATGATGCGTGAGGTGATGTTCTCCTCGCCCTTGATGTCGCGTTCCAGGCGCAGCTGCTTGTCCGGATGCAGTGGCGTCAGGTTCTCGAACAGGATCTTGTGCTTGGACGCCTCGGGCTTGTCCGAGTTGACCTTGTCCACCTTCACCAGCGCGAAATAACGCTCGCCATCCTTGGGCGTGCGGATCTCGCCTTCTATGGTGTCGCCGGTGTGCAGATTGAAGCGGCGGATCTGCGAGGGCGACACGTAGATGTCGTCAGTCGATGCCAGGTAGGAGGTGTCGGGCGAGCGCAGGAAGCCGAAGCCGTCGGGCAGCACCTCGAGGGTGCCGTCGCCGTAGATGCATTCGCCGCGCTTGGCGCGGTTCTTCAGGATCGCGAAGATCAGCTCCTGCTTGCGCAGACGGTTGGCACCTTCCACCTCGTACTGGGTGGCCATCTCCAGGAGCGCGCTGACGTGCAGATGCTTCAGTTCCGACAAGTGCATGTAGACCTTGTTTTCCTGGGGCGTACCGTCGTCGATCACCTCTTCATCATCGTGCATGAAGGGCGGCGCCTGCCTCGGGGTGCCACGGTTCCCGCCTTCATGCTGCATGGGACCGTTTGACTGGAGGGGGAAGGGGGGGCGCCGGTTTTTGTTCCGCCGGGGTTTATTCACCGGGGTCATCCATTATGTTGTGCGAGTTTCCGGGCCGCGACAAGAACGCCGCCGCACCGGAAAACGCTACGAGATTGAAAGGGAGTCAGATATTCGTATCGAGGAAGGCTGTGAGTTGCGATTTGGACATCGCGCCCACTTTCATCGCTTCCATGTTGCCATTCTTGAAGAGCATCAAGGTCGGGATGCCGCGGATATTGTATTTCTTCGGCACCTCGGTGTTCGCGTCCACGTCGACCTTGGCAATCTTCAGCTTACCATTGTATTCCTTTGCGATCTCCTCGAGTACCGGAGCAATCGCTTTGCACGGGCCGCACCATTCCGCCCAGTAATCGACCAGCACCGGAATCTGTGACTTCAGGACTTCCGGTTCAAACGTGTCATCAGTGACATGATGGATCAACTCACTCATTCAGACCTCTGCGTGGAAATGGGAAGAGCCGCATAAAAACAGCCGACTGGCTTGCGGTGCGGGCCGCTCGATTCGGGATCGGGATTTTTTTTGCTGCGGGGGTTTGCAGAACGCAGACGAATCCTAGCGGAATTTCGTCCCGCTGAAAAGCATCTCCTTGGATTGTTGTTGCGTGATGTCCACAAGCCATCCACAAGGCACAAGTGGTTATTTCCAATGGGGAAATGCCCGGATTGGAGAGGCGCGCATGGTAAAATTTGCATAATTATTCGTATTGCTGGAAGGTCAAACATGGCTTACGTCGTCACCGAAAGCTGCATCAAGTGCAAATACACTGACTGTGTGGACGTCTGTCCGGTCGACTGTTTCCATGAAGGCCCCAACATGCTCACCATCGATCCGGACGAGTGCATCGACTGCACTTTGTGCGTGGCCGAGTGCCCGGTGGAGGCCATTTTTGCCGAGGACGATGTGCCACCGGCCCAGCGCAGCTTTATCGCGCTCAATGCCGAACTGGCCAAGCTCTGGCCGGTCATCGTCGAGCGCAAGCCCGCCCCGGCCGACGCCGATGAGTGGTCCAGCGTCAAGGACAAGGCGAACCTAATCGAGCGCTGAGTGGTTGCGGTTGCAGCAGTTCTTTAGTTGCTGTGGTTGTGGTGCCTGCGTTCCGGCATCGTCTGCCGCAGGTGCAGGCTCCGCATGACTCACTCCGACGCTGATAGTCGCCCCGGTTCGCTGGCAGTCAGCCTGCTTTCCCGCTCAGCCGTGCTTGCGTCCCTTGCACTTGCCCGGGTGATCGTCCCTGTCATCCCGCTGGTCGCGGTCTTCCCGGTTCTTGCGTGAGCCTTCCTTCTGCGCCAGTTGCCAGGTGCCATCCCGCATCTGGCAAGCAAAGGCGCGGCCGCTGTCCTTCTCCCGGTCGCTGCTGGCGCACAGCGTGAACTCGCGGCACACGCGGCCGTCCTGCTGGTAGCCACCGACCGGCGTGAGCACGTAAATTATCCGGGTGGCCGGATTCACCCGGTTCACCGGCGTGTTGTTACCCTCCAACGCCAGTGAGTGGCCGATGCAGGCGAGATCCGATTCGTCCATGCTGGCCGCCAAGTGTGCGCCGATGACGCTATCGATCACGGCACCGATCATGGTGGCCACGCCATGATGGTCGCCATCGCTCACGTGCGATCCGATGACGCCGGCCAACACCGCGCCAGCCGCTGCACCGATGGCCTGGCGGTCACAGCGTCCGCCGACGATGCCGTAGTCGCGGCCGCAGCGGCTGCTGGGATAGCCGACGTACTGCTCGCCCTGCTTGCGCCGCCAGCCATGGGCCGGTGCCCAGGGGGCGGCCAGCACCGGCTCGGGCAGCATCAGTAACAACGCGCTGCCCGGCAGCAGTGTCTTGCTCGCCTTGTTCATCCATGGCGTGCCAATGCCAATGCGGTCATCTCTGCAAGGCGTGCCATTGTTCCCAGTGTTGCCAGTGTTCGCCGTGTTCGAAGTGTGTGGCGCGCGTGGCTGTTCCCTATCCGCTTCCTTCGTGCGCCCTGAGCCGTGCCGGCGCAATGTCCCCGACATAGGCCGATCCTTGCCACGCGGCCGTGAAAAAGCTCACGAAGTACCCTGGAACCAGTGAAATAGTTTGTTTGTAAGAGGCCGTTTCAGGATGACTGGAACGGCCCCTGATGCAGGGGAGCATGATCGGGCTTGCTCCTCGTTCTGGAAGCGGTTCCCAGTGAGGCGCCGATGGCGTCCGGGGCGGTTCGCCTTGAAATATTTACAGGCAATGTTTTGCGCATATCCGGGAGGTTGTGGCACAGCTTCCATGCAGCCGGGACGTGGGATCACGCGTGGATGCCTGCAGCGCGGGAAGGCCCGGCAGGCGGGCTCATGCCGGCGCCGATGGCGCTATCATGGCGCCCGCATGTCTTCCCTTCCCCTCCGCGCCACTCTTTCGCAGCCCCGGCTCTTTGCCCGCATGGGTGAAGGCCTGGCTGCGGGCATCACCGTGGTCACGCCGAACCGGCGCCTGGCCAGTGCGCTGGGCACCGCCTTCGCTGCCCATCAGGCGGCAAGCGGCCTTGGTGCCTGGGAAAGCGCCGATGTGCTGCCGCTGGACGCCTTCGTCGGCAGGCTCTACGAAGATGCGCTGTACTCGCCGCTCGCCGGCACATTGCCCGTACTGCTCTCCCCGGCGCAGGAACTGCTGCTGTGGGAGGACATCATCGCCCGCAGTGAATGGGGGGCACTGCTGCTGTCGCCGGCACGCACTGCTGCCGAGGCTCGCAAGGCCTGGATGCTGGCCCATCACTGGGGCATCGACGGGGCACTCGGGCAGTTCCCGGGAAACGAGGATGCCGCCGCCTTTGCCGAATGGGCTGCGCGCTATCGTCGCCAGACCGTGTCGCGCCAGCAGACCGATGCGGCGCGCCTGCCGGAACTGGCCGCGCGCCTGTTCGCCGTCGATGAAGTGCGGCGCCCGCGCGTGCTGGTGCTCTACGCCTACGACATCGTGACCCCGCAACTGGAGCGTTTCCTGTCGGATTGCGCCGCCGCCGGAATTGAAGTCCTCACCAGTCGCCCCGAACGCCATGCCGCCACGCCGGTCCGCTGGCCACTGGC
>CAIPGJ010000665.1 GCA_903864555.1 uncultured Pseudomonadota bacterium
ACACAGTTGATGCGGATGTTGTGCGGCGCCAGTTCCTTGCCCAGGGCCCGCACCAGGCCGGCCAGTCCGCTCTTGGCGGCAGAGCTGTGCGCCTTGCCGACAATGCCCCATTCGGCCCCACCCAGGGTGACGATGGCGCCACCGCCAGCCTTGAGCATGTGCGGCACGCTGGCCTTGATGCAGTGAAAGGCACCGTCCAGCGTGGTGTCGATGGGTTTTCGCCATTCCTCATAGCTCATGTCGAGGAACGCAATCTCGCGGCGCACCGAGGCATTGAGGATGAGGTAATCCAGCCGGCCGAACTTCGCCACCACGCCCTCCACCATGGCCTTCACCGCGGCGGCGTCGATCACATCGGCCATGAACACTTCGGCGCGGCCGCCGCCTTTTCTGATCTCGGCTGCGGTGCCCTCGGCCGCTTCGCGCGAGGAGCGGGTGTTGACCGCCACTGCCGCGCCGGCTTCGGCAAAAGCCAAGGCCACCGAGCGGCCAATGTTGACACCGGCTCCCGTCACCAGAACCACCTTGCCTTCGAATTCCTTGTCTTGCATGTTCACTGCTCCTTGGGTTTCTTTGGGGGTTGTTTGAATGTTGGGGAAAGACCACTGAAGCTTGGTGTCACTTCAAGCGTGCCTGAGCATGCGCCAGCGCGATCAGGCAACCGGTTGAGGCTATGTCAACTTCGCCCGCCATGGCCTTCCCTTCAGGTTCTCCACCGCGGTCCTGATGTTGTGCAGGCTCAGCGCGGCCTCTTCATCGATGCGGCGGATCATGTCGGGGGTGGGCGCCCGGGGCCGTGCCGGATTGATCAGCGTGCGCCGGTACAGGCAGCCCGCCGCGGCCGGCTCGACCTCGTAGCGCACGATGATGGTACCGATGAAATCGGTGTGGGTCTCCGCCTCCCAAAGACCGGGGTGGTCGCGCCGGGTCACCAGCCAGTCCAGCAGCACCTCGCCCGTGCGCGTCTGCCAGCGCTCCTGGAAACGCTCACCCGCCTCGAGCGGCCGGTCGGCGCTGCGGATCTCATGGGAGGCGGCGATCCACTCGGGCCAGGAATTGGGATTGGACACATAGTCGAGGATGTCACCTGCCGCGGCCTGGATCAGGATGTCGTGGCTGCGCTCGAAACGGACAGCGGGATTCATTTTCCAATCCTCGTGGGCATGGGCGAACCGCGATGCTGTGACAGATTCCTGCGAAAGGCAATGCTGAATCAGTCTTTCCAGAACGATGGCGTGCACGCATGCGCTCCGCGGGCAAAAAGGCTCCTCGCCGATTTCCGGGGAGAACAGGCTGCGGCTCGGTTTACCCCCTTGTCAAAGGGGGCCGACTCGTGAGCGCAGCGAACGAGCGGGGGGATTTTCTCCCGCTGCCTTTATCGTTCGCCAGTCATGACCGGATGCGGGCACTGCGTGTCCTCCGGTGCTTCCCCTCTGCAAGGCAACAGCCGTGCTCAGGGTTCATGCCATGTCGGCAAAAGGCCATGAGACCAGCCTGGCTGGCCAAAATCCCCCCGCTGGCCTTCGGCCTGAACCTGCCTCGGTTTCACGTACATCAGGATGATTGATAATTCTGATGAAACGGAGGCAGAAATGGGCATGAAGCGATTGGTTCCCAGCCGGACCTATACGGCTGAATTCCAGATCGAAGCATTGCGTTTGGCCGAGTCAATTGGGGCGGCCAAGGCGGCGATGCAACTGGGGATTCCTCATTCCAGTCTATGGAACTGGATTCTGAAGCAGCGCGCGGGTAGGCCACCGACGCAGGGATCGGCAGCCCCCAAGCGAGGCCAAAGCGAGTTGGAGGCGGAGAACAATAGGCTGCGCCGGGAGTTGGCCAGTGCCAGGATGGACTTGGAAATCCTAAAAAAGGCGGCGGCGTACTTCGCCAAGGAGTCGCGGTGAAGTACGCCTGGATTCAAGACCATAGCGACCAGTTCAGTATCAGTGCGATGTGCCATTTGATGAAGGTATCGCGCTCGGGGTACTTGCAGTGGCGTGGCCGGCCCTTGAGCGGGCGAGCCCAAGCCAACCAGAGGCTGGATGTGCAGGTGGCTGCCCTGCACGCGGGCAGCCAGCGTAGCTACGGACGGCCGCGGTTGGTCAAGGAACTGGCCACCCAAGGCCAACGCGTGGGCCATGAACGGGTCCGTCAAAGCCTGTGTCGCCAGGGGCTGAGACCGGTCTACCGAAGGGGATTTCGGGTCACCACCGACTCGCAACACAATCTGCCGGTGGCCCCCAATGTGCTGGGGCGGCGCTTTGCGCATTGGCAGCCGGATCAGGCCTGGGTGGGCGATGTCACCTTCGTGCGCACGGCTGAGGGATGGCTTTATCTGGCCTGTGTGCTGGACCTGGCCAGCCGGCGTATCGTGGGCTGGTCGATGTCGGAGCGGCTGCAGGCACAGTTGGTCTGCGATGCGCTGCGCATGGCGTGGGGACAAAGACGGCCCCCAGCAGGTCTGATCATGCACACCGATCGGGGCTGTCAGTACGCCAGCTTCGCCTATCGCAAGCAACTGCAGCAATACGGCATGGTTGCCTCCATGAGCCGGCTAGCGAACTGCTGGGACAACGCTGTCATGGAGAGTTTCTTCAAGACGCTGAAGGTAGAACGCGTGAACCAGATGCAATATCTCAGCCGGGCCCAGGCTCGACTGGACATCGTGTCCTGGATCGAAGGCTTCTACAATCGCAAGAGGCTGCATTCGACCATCGGCTACATGACTCCCTGTCAGGC
>CAIPGJ010000666.1 GCA_903864555.1 uncultured Pseudomonadota bacterium
CACATTGCAGCCGGTTTCTCGGCCCTGGCCTTTGCAATGGTGATCGGGCCGCGCAAGGGCTATGGAAAGTCCCCCATGGAGCCCAACAACATTCCGCTGACGGTGTTGGGAGCCGGGCTTCTGTGGGTGGGCTGGTTCGGCTTCAACGTCGGTTCAGGGCTCGAAGCCAATGGACTGGCAGGCCTGGCCTTCCTCAACACCTTCGTGGCAGCGGCTGCTGCAGCCATGTCCTGGATGTTCCTGGAGTGGATGCTCAAGGGCAAGCCGAGCATGGTGGGCATCGCCTCCGGTGCAGTGGCCGGTCTGGTCGCCATCACGCCTGCCTGCGGCTTTGTCGGCCCGGTCGGTGCGATTGCTCTGGGTATCATCTCCGGCGCAGTCTGCCTGTGGGGTGTGAATGGCCTGAAGAAGTTGCTTGGCGCAGATGACTCGCTCGACGTGTTCGGCGTGCATGGCCTGGGCGGCATCATCGGCGCACTGGGTACCGGCATCTTCGCGGCACCTTCACTCGGCGGCACCGGCGTGTACGACTACGTGGCCAACAAGGTCGGCGAGTTCGACATGATGGCGCAGCTGACCAGCCAGTTCTGGGCTGTGGGTGTGGCCATCATCTGGTCCGCAGTGGTCTCATTCATCGCCTTCAAGATCGTCGACCTGATCATCGGTCTGCGGGTCACCGAAGAAGAAGAGCGCGAAGGCCTCGACACCAACTACCACGGCGAGTCGGCCTACCACATGTAAGAGAAGCGGGGATGCCGGAGCAACATCCGGCATCCCCGACAGGTTCCCGGAGCTCGTTTCACCAGGAACCCGCTACAGATACACGGAATGGAGAACACCCCGTTCCTGCAGAGCAGGGGCGAAGCCCGCCAGGGCTTTGACTTTTTAAAGGCGCCTTCACCGGCGCTTTTTTTTCGCCGCGATCCTGGCTCACCCCACCGGGCAGGGCTCAGTCTTCACCACCCGCTTCCGGGTAATGGATGATGGACAGAAACCGGATGGGCAGCTTGAGCAAGTGCTCCGGACCATGCGGTATATCACCCCTGAAACTCAAGGCATCCCCGGGTGCCAGCTCATAGGTGTTCTTGCCATGCCGGTACTCGATGCAGCCTTCCAGCATGTAGATGAATTCGATGCCCGGATGTTCGAATGTGGGAAAGGTTTCGCTTTCGTCATCCATGCTGATGAGGAAAGGTTCGAAATGTTTCTTCGGGCCCTGGCCATAAGCCAGCAAGTGGTAGGTATGCCCCTGTTTGGTCCCGCGCCGGGCAACTTCCATGCCGGTCCCGCTCTTGACCAGTTGCGCCCCGCCGCTGGGCGCGTCAAAGCCACGGAACAGCGAGGACAGCGACACCCCCAGTGCCGCAGCAATGCGCGACAGCGAATCCAGGCTGGTGGCAGTCTGACCATTCTCGATGCGCGAGAGCATGCCGCGGCTCAGACTGGCCAGTCCTGCCACGTCGGCAATGGTGAGGCGGTTCTTCAGCCGCTGTTCCCGCACTGCCAGTCCCAGGTGACGCTCCAGCGAAGCCAGCTGCTGGCTGCCAGCCTGAAGCGCCTTCGTGCGTTGTGTCGCCATGCTGCACCTCCGGAAATGGACGAAAACAACCGCATCATACTGCGATCGTTGTTGCCTTTCATGCACTAAAAGTGCATGATACGAACAGAATGGTTAGCATCATTCACCAGTCAATCCAACCATTCAACTTTTTTATCCACCATGCCCTGGCGCCTGCTACGTTTCGTCCTCAGTCGCAAGCATCCCGAACCGCGCATGTTCGTGGCGCCGGAACGGCTCAAGCCCGCCTACGATGCAGTCATCATCGGCGCTGGCGGACATGGCCTGGCCGCTGCCTACTACCTCGCCCGCGACCACGGCATGCGCAATGTCGCGGTGCTGGAAAAGGGCTACATCGGCGGGGGCAACACCGGCCGCAACACCACCATCATCCGTTCCAATTACCTCACCGCCGAAGGCGTGGCCTTCTTCGACGAAAGCGTGAAGTTGTGGCAGGACCTGTCCGAGGATTTCGACCTCAACCTGTTCTACTCCACGCGCGGGCACTACACCCTCGCCCATACCGACGCGGCCGTTCGCACCATGCGCTGGCGTGCCGAGGTGAACAAGCACCTGGGCGTGGACAGCGAACTGGTGGATGCCAAAGCGGTTGCCGAAGCCCTGCCCATGATGGACATGAGCTGCA
>CAIPGJ010000667.1 GCA_903864555.1 uncultured Pseudomonadota bacterium
CAACCAGGCTGGTCTCATGGCCTTTTGCCGACATGGCATGAACCCTGAGCACGGCTGTTGCCTTGCAGAGGGGAAGCACCGGAGGACACTCAGGGCCCGCATCCGGTCATGACTGGCGAACGATGAAAGGCAGCGGGAGAAAATCCCCCCGCTCGTTCGCTGCGCTCACGAGTCGGCCCCCTTTGACAAGGGGGTAAACCGCACCGCAGCCACGTCTCCCCGGAAATCGGCGAAGAACCTTTGACAAGGTGGGTTAACAACGACTGGTTTGCCGCGGTCCGGGCTCAGGCCGTGAAGCGCTTCTCCAGATCGTCCAGGAAGCTCATGCCCATCATCTCGTTGATCTCGTCGAAGGACATCAGCAGGTCGGGGCGATCGACGACATTGTTCTTGCCCACCACCTCGTCCATGAACACCTGCATGGCATTCATCATGCCCTTCAGCGCAGCGGTGGTGAGCAGGCGCGGATAGGACACCTGCCCGACGCCCATTTCCTCCAGCTGGCGCGGCGACAGCAGCGGTGTGGTCGGACGCGAGCGTATGCCCAGCCCCATGTTGATCACCAGCGGAATGGGCACATGTTTCGCAACATACTCGATGTCCGCGGCCGACAGCAGCGCATCGGCGTAGAGGCAGGTGGCGCCGGCCTCGGCATACAGGTTGAGGCGGCGCACCGCCTCCTGCACCCCGAGCGGGCCGGCGGCATCGGTGCGTGCCTTGATGACGAAGTCCGGGTCGCGTTTGGCGGCGACCGCCGCCTTCACCTTGAGCACCATTTCCTCGGCCGGAATGCAGGCCTTGCCTGACATGTGGCCACAGCGCTTGGGCCAGACCTGGTCCTCGATCATGACCGCGGCGCAGCCGGCATCCTCGAAACCGCGCACGGTGAAATACACGTTCATGGGATTGCCATAGCCGGTGTCGGCATCGGCCTGCAGCAGCAACTTGTCGGTGCAGGCCGCCAGCTGGCGCGCCGTGGCGACGTTGTCGCCATAGTTCATGACGCCGCGGTCGGCCCAGCCCAGATGGCTTTCCGAGACGCCGGCGCCGGAGATGCTGCCTGAGCTGAAGCCCAGCTTTTCCAGCAGGCGCACGCTGTAACCGTCATAGACCCCCGGCGCGACGAGAATCTTGGGTGCGTAGATGAGGTCCCTGAGTTGCTTGCCCTTGCTGGGCGTGCCTGCTGCTGCCATGCTTAGCTCCTTTGTACGTGCTGGTTGCGCCGAACGCGCGATGGTCGTGCCACGGAAAATGCTTGTTGACGGTGATCCGAACCTGCCGTGCTTCCGCAGTTCAGCGCCCCGCCCCCTCACCCCTCACTCCTCACTCCTCACTCCTCACTCCTCACTCCTCACCCGCCACTCACGGAATCTCGATATCCAGCAGCGGCGCGTACTGCTGGCCGCCGTGGCCGTCACTGTCGAGCATGTCGCCCTGAAAGTAGGGCCGGGGTATCGACGCCTTCACTGCCAGCGCATTGTCGACGAAGAAGAACAGCACGTCCTTGGGCGCGAGGCCGTAGCGCTCGGCCACCACTTCGCGCGTCAGGGCACCGGATGCCTTGACCCGTTGGTAGCGCGCCTCGTCCTCG
>CAIPGJ010000668.1 GCA_903864555.1 uncultured Pseudomonadota bacterium
CTGGCCAACGGGTCGACCAAGGCGCTGGCCTTGTTGACCGGAAGCTTGAGTGAGCTCGGCGTGGGGGATGTGGTCGAGATGCGGTTTGCACCGAAGACCCCGCGCAGCATCATGGGGGCCGAATTCTTCATGGGCGTCGAGCGGGACAGGGTGACGCAAGTGCTTGGTCGCTCAGGGACGGCGTTGGCGCAGAGCTTCGAGCGCCGCATCCAGGCCCGCTATGGCACGCAGATGGCCCGGGAGACGGGCGTCCAGCGGGTTTCCTGGAAGTCTTTGCCGCTTGATCGCGCCTTCAGGATCGTGCATGGAAGTGGAGCAAACCAGATTGCAGTTTTTTCCGATCCCAACTGCGTGGCTTGCTAGGCGTTCGAACAAACCTTGCAGCAACTCGACGACGTCACGCTTCATGTCTTCATGGTGCCCCTGATCAGACCGGACCTCGCGCAGCAGTCCAAGAGCATTTGGTGTTCCCCCGACAAGGCAAAAGCCTGGCTGGACCTGACCTTGCGCAAGCAGGCACCTGCTGCATCCCCCGGCTGCGACAATCCCGTGGAGGCGCTCATGGCCGACCAGCAATCGATCATCGACTTGCGCGCCACGCCGACCACCGTCCTCGAGGATGGCCAGCGCATGCAGGGCAACGTCCCGCTGGGCGTGCTGCGGCAGCGCATTGCCGCAGCAGCTTCGGCAAAGGTGGCCGCGGCGCCCTGACATCCGAACCGTCAGCCTCAGGCAAGTCTACAATCCACGCCAGACGCCCGTTCCGCCTGAAATACCGGAAGTTGCCAGCAAGAGCGGTCGTGTGGACAACCCGAGGATGGAGAGGCCTGACACCATGCGCACGCTATACATGAGCCCGCTGTCACCCTATACGCGCAAGGTGCGCGTGATGCTGGCCGAGAAGGGGCTGGAATATCGTAACCAGCTCATGCCTTTTGACCGCCTGCAGAATGACTATGGCAACAACATCAATCCCTGTGGCCGCGTACCGGCACTCGATGACAATGGGCGCATGCTGTTTGAATCCAATGTGATCCTGGATTATCTGCTCAACGAGTACCCGGACGCGCCCGGGAATGCGCCAGCGCCGCCCTTGGTAAAGACGCTGGTACGCCCCGACAAGCGCTGGGAGGACACCGAGGCACTGGTGGCCATCGAGACCATGCTCAACAGCGGGCTCACCATGCTGCGCTTTGGCAAGCACAGTGGTGTGGACAAGGAGCCCGCCTACCTCGAGCGCGAGCACATGCGGGTGCAGAGTATTCTCGACTGGCTGGAGAAGCGCGCCGCACCGGAAGGTTTCGTGCCCGGCTGGTTTTCCGTGCTGGACCTGAACTTGATCATCACAGTGCAGTGGCTGGACTTTCGTGGACTGCTGCAGTGGCGTGGCAGGCCGAAGCTCGATGCCCTGGTGGCTTTGCACCAGGACCGCGCGACGATTCCGGCCAGCCATCCTTCACTGCCGGTTTAGCACCGGGATGCGCACTGGCTTAGCGATTAAACTGGCAATCTGGGCTGGTTGATTCCTGCCGGATTGCGGATGCTTGTCTGCAGGCATCCGCCCCAGGAAGAAATCATCGCCTGAAGGCGTCAATACCAAGGAGGAATCATGCCCAAGCTCACGCTCGAGCAAGCCAACACCATCATCCGGCACGCTTTTACCCGGTCGCACGAACTGAAGACCAA
>CAIPGJ010000669.1 GCA_903864555.1 uncultured Pseudomonadota bacterium
GGAATTCCTCCGGGCTGAGGCCGTTGTACCAGGCGAGCTGCATTCGTGAGGGCACCCGCCTCGCAGCATCGGACGACTCCAGGTCGAACTCGAAACGCACCCCGCGCTCCATGGGCTGCGGCAGACTGGCCACCACGCCGGTGACGACCATATCCCGGCCTTCAAGCGCCGGATCCAGGGCATCGGACAAGCGGAGTTGCGCACACAGTCCGGCCCAGGCCACACCGAGCAGACAGGCCAGTCCCCACGCAGCGGCGCGGCGCCATGCCGGCATGACACACGCTGGCATGACCCGCCCTGACCAGCCACTACGGGTCACAGCCAGGCACACCAGCGCCAGGACACCGGCCGCCATCCAGTGCATCGTCGATGGCAGTTCCGCTTGCCATTGCAGCCACAACACCCCGAGGGCGAAAGCCAGCGTGCAGCCTCTCACCGCAGGGCTCCAGCGCCGGCCATCGAGGCGGCAGGCACAGGATGGCTGCGGGCAGGATGTTGCGGGCGCGGTCTCATGAGCCACTAACGCACGAGGCGGCAACTGGTTGAAAGGCTGCTGCCTCAGAGAACCGGTTGCCCGGTCGACCGCCTTTTACGTCGACGGCCTGCCTCATGGACGGCCAGTAAGTTCCATGGCCTGTCAGATCGGCGGCACATCTCGTCGACTGCACGGCGCCATCAAGTGGTAGCGCGTTTCCGGAAATCAGAAAAATAGAATAGCATTCTATTAGGGAGACACTAATCAAGCTTCCATTTCGAGGAAGAGTAGATTGTGTTTCCTCTGAAGTGGGGGAATATACAAAGGGGCGTGACCCACTTGTTCAGTCCTTCCTTAGCCCGGAAAACGCTATCGACAAAAACGCCCCGACAGGCACCGGCCCGGCATCGACGAGAAAGGATCCCGACATGCAACACGACGCAAAACAACAATTGCTGGCCGCCTCCAACCTGGAGGAACTCTATCCGGTCATCGCCGCCAACCTGATGACTGCGGGCTGGCACAAGAAGCGTCGCTCGCTCTATCCCGAACCGCAAGGGGACTACAAGCCGCTGCACTGGCACTGGGACGAAGGGCGCATCGCCCTGGACCAGGCCGGACGCTGGATCGGCACCGAACTGGCCGAGCGGCGCAACCTGCTGCTGTACAACCCGGGCGGCGCCACCGGCGACAACGACTACGACACCGTGCGCACCGTGGTGGTGGCCTACCAGATGATCAAGCCGGGCGAGCACGCGCGCTCGCACCAGCACACCCCCAATGCCATGCGCCTCATCCTGGACGCCGACGAGGGCTGCTTCACGGTGGTGAACGGCGTCAAGCTGCCCATGCGCACGGGCGACTTCCTCATCACCCCGGGCGGCTGCTGGCACAGCCATTACAACGAGGGCACCAAGAACGCCTACTGGATCGACGTGCTCGATGTGCCGCTGGTGCACCGCCTCGGGCCCATGATCTTCGGTGAAGACCCGAACTGGAACCAGAAGGAGGAATCCTCCCCCTCGGAGCACCCCTTCTACTTCCCGCCTTCGCGCACCCAGCCGGCGCTGGCCGCCCTGCCTGCCACCAACGGCGTGAAGCGACTCACCCTGGACACCCAGACCGCGATCAAGCCACTGGACATCGGCATGTTCCACATCGCCGCCGGCTCGGCCTACCAGGCCCGCAAGAGCACCGCGAGCAGCGTGTTCTGCGTCATCAGCGGCCGTGGTCAGGCGAAGATCGGCAGCCTGGACGTGCAATGGTCGGTCGGCGACGTGCTGGCCGCTCCCGCCTGGAACCCCATCGAACTCAAGGCCGGCGAGGACGCGGTGCTGCTGGAGGTTTCCGACTCACCCACCCTGCGCATGCTGGGCTTCTACCGCGAAGGTTGAATTGATGAGCAAGAACATGAAAGTCCTGATCGCCGGTGGCGGCATCGGCGGCATGGCCGCAGCGATTGCCCTGCTCAAACAGGGCATCGACTGCGAGGTCTACGAGCAGGCCGGCGAGATGCGCGAAATCGGCGCCGGCATCCAGATCAGCCCCAATGGCAACCGCGCGCTGAAGACCCTGGGCTGCTTCGAGACGCTGCTGGCGCTCTCCTGCAAGTCCGAGTCCAAGGAAATCCGGCTGTGGAACACCGGCAAGACCTGGAAGCTGTTCGACCTCGGCGACGAAGCCGTGCGCCGTTATGGGTTCCCCTACATGACGGTATTTCGCCCCGACCTGCTGGGCGTGCTCACCCAGGAAGCGCAGCGCCTCAAGCCCGATGTGCTCAAGCTGGATTCACGCGCCGAGCGCATGAGCCAGACCGAAGACGGGGTGACCCTGGAGCTGGCCAACGGACGCAGGATCGAAGGTGACATCCTGCTGGGTGCCGATGGCGTGCATACCAGGATGCGTGCCTCGATGTTCGGCGAGGCCCCGGTGATCTTCACCGGCATGGTGGCCTGGCGCTCCCTCATCGAAATGGACACCCTGCCCGAACACTTCCGGCGCAGCGTGGCGGTCAACTGGATCGGGTCGGGCGGCCATGTCGTGCATTACCCGGTGCAAGGCGGCAGGAAGATGAACTTCGTCGGCACGCTGGAGAAAAGCAGCTGGTCCGGCCCGCCCTGGAATGGCACTGCGACCAAGGAAGAATGCGCCACCGCCTTCACGGGCTGGCACGAGGACATCCACACCCAGATCAGTCACTCGCCCTTTGTCACCAAGTGGGCACTGTGCGGACGACCTTTTCTTGAGACCTGGACGAAGGGCCGCGCCACCCTGCTGGGCGATGCCTGCCATCCCACCCTGCCCTTCCTCGCGCAGGGCGCGGTGCACACCATCGAGGATGCGGTGGTGCTGGCGCGCTGCCTGAAGCAGTTCAGCGATGCACCCGAAGCACTGCGCCGCTACGACGAAGCACGCCGTCCGCGCGCCCATCGCATGGTCAGTGGCGCCGCAGCCAACACCGCGCGCTTCCACAACCCGGACCTGGCACAGCAGGACACGGCCGAAGCCTTCATCTCGAAGGAATGGCAGTCCAAGGCCATCAGCGACCGCTATGACTGGCTGTTCACCTACGACGCGGAGACAGCGGAGATCTGAGCCGGAACCGGATGCCACAGTGCCCATGACACCGGCTCATGGCGTCCGGCCGGTTGCACCACTGCTTCATCCCCTGAAGGCCCCCCGGCGATGAAGCCTGAAGACCTCGAACTGCTGATCAGCCGCGAAATGCCCTTCGGAAAATACAAGGGCCGCATCATCGCCGACCTGCCGGGGCACTACCTCAACTGGTTTGCCCGCGCCGGATTTCCCAAGGGGGAGATCGGCCGCCTGCTGGAACTGATGCAGGAGATCGACCACAACGGGCTCAAGGACATGCTGGCGCCGCTGCGCCGGGGGCGCCCCAGGCGCAGCGATGAGGGCTGAGCAAAAGCGATGGGCCCTGAACGACAGCGCCTTACTGCACCTCGATCTTCGAGGCGCGCACCAGCGCCCCCATCTTCTCGATTTCGCTCACGACGAACTTCCTGAACTCATCCGGCGCAAGGTGGAAGGGCTGGCCGCCGATGTTGCGCATCAGCTCGTTCACCTTGGGCGTCTTCATCACCCCGGCGATCAATCCGTTCAGGCGTGACACCACCGGCGCCGGCGTGCCCGCTGGCGCCCAGGTGCCGTAAAAGAGCGTCATGCTGTAGTTGGCCACGCCGGCCTCGCCGATGGTCGGCACCTGCGGCACGGCGTCAAGACGGCGGCCGGCCATCACCGCCAGCTGCTTCAGCCTCGTCAGTTGCGGCGCGGCGCTGGCGGCATCGGTGATGACGAAATCCAGCCGGCCTGCGGTCAGGTCGGTGAGGGCCGCCGCCGTGGCCTTGTAGGGCACATTGGTGACCTGCACGCCGGCCAGTTGCGCAAACATCTCGCCGGACAGGCGCATGGTCGCGGTGGAACTGCCGAAGGTGGTCTTGCCCGCCTGCTTACGTGCCGTGGCGAGGACATCGGCAATGCTGTTGTAGGGACTGGCCGCATTCACGTACAGCGACAGCGGCAGCAGCATGAAGGGCGCCACCGCCTCGAAGTCCTTCACCGGGTCATAGGGCAGTGATTTGTACAGGTGCACGTTGAGCACCTGTGTGGAACTGGTGGTCACCATCAGCGTGTAGCCATCCGGCGCCGCGCTCGCCACGAAACGCGAACCGATCGCGCCCTCGGCGCCCACGCGGTTCTCCACCACTACCGGCTGGCCGGTTTCGTCGCTGATGGCCTGCCCCACCAGCCGCCCCATCAGGTCGGTGGAACTGCCGGCGCCCAGCGGCACGATGATGCGGATGGGCTTGGACGGGAAGGCCTGGGCCTGCGCGCCCGAGCTCGACAACGCCAGTGCCAGACCAGCGGCAATACCGACCAGCGGCCGGCGCATGAAACCCGGCAGGAACGAATTGACCAACATGATGTTTCCCTCCATCTGGTTTGTTATGAGTCGTGTTCAGTTGCCCGTGCCCGGTGAACCGCACCGGTTCTCCGTGGCATTGCTATTCCGGCTGGATCTTGGCCCGCTGCAGCACGCGCGCCCAGCGTGTCCCCTCGGCACGGATGAAATCCTCGAAAGCGACCGGCGTGCTGTGCGTGGGATTGATGTTCATGGTAGCCAGCCGGCCGCGCAAATCCTGCGAATTGAGCGCCTCGCCGATGGTGCGATTGAGTTTTTGCACGATGTCGCGCGACACCCCGGCCGGCACCAGTACACCCCACCAGGAGCCCAGACTCATGTCGGGCAAGGGCGTGCCCGCCTCGGCAAAGGTCGGCACATCCGGCAGCGCGGCCGCCCGCCGGTCCCCGGTGATGGCCAGGGCACGCAGCTTGCCCGCCTTGAGCAGCGGGGTCGCCCCGGACACACCGGTGACGACCAGATCGGTGGTCCCTCCCGCCAGATCGGTCAGCGCGGGCCCGATGCCCTTGTAAGGCACATGCACGATGTCCAGCCCGGCAGCCGCCTTGAGCAGTTCCGGCGCCAGGTGCGTGGTGTTCCCGGCGCCGGCCGAACCGAAGCTCAACTTGCCCGGATTGGCTTTCGCACGCGCAATCAGTTCGGGGAGGCTCTTCACCGGCGATGCGGCATTCACCACCAGCACCAGCGGCGCGGCGGCCACCAGGGCCACCGGCAGCAGTTCCTTGTTCACGTCATAGGGCAGCGTCTTGTACAGGGACGGATTCACGGCGAGGTTGATATCGCCCAGCAGCAAGGTGTAACCATCGGCGGCCGACTTGGCCACTGCATTGGCGCCGACAATGGCCGCCGCACCACCACGGTTTTCCACCACCACCGCCTGCTCCAGCCGCTCGGCCAGCGCCGGCGCCAGCAAGCGGCCCAGCACGTCGGTAGGGCCACCCGCGTCATAGGGGATGACCAGCTTGACCGTACGGGTCGGCCAGGCCTGCGCCAAAGCGCCCTGGCTGGCCATCCACAGGGGAGAGAGTGCGACCAGAACCAGGCCCGTGCACAGGCTGCGTCGTTTCATCATCATCATTTCAGTCATTCCCATTTCAGTATTGAAAGCGTTGCGCCCGAAGCCTGCCTCGCCGCCCGGCCTTTCAGCCACGGCACGCCAGCCCACTCACTTGCCCGCGGTCGAGCGGATCAGCTTGCCGAACTTGTCCGATTCCGTCTGCAGCAGGGTCTGGAACTCCTCGGGATTGGCCGACATGAACAGCTCCATGCCGTCGTTCTCCATGGCCTCCTGCAGGCGCGGCGTGTCCATCACCGTGCGCAGGTCCGCCGCCACCTTGATCACGATGGGCCGCGGCGTGCCCTTGGGGGAAATGACGCCATACCAGTTGCCGGCGGTGAACCCCGGCAGGCCGGCTTCCGACAGCGTGTTCAATTCAGGTAGCAGTTGCGAGCGCTCCCGCGCAGCCACCCCCAGTGCACGCAGCTTGCCGGCCTTGATCACCGGTACCAGGGTCTTCAGGTTGTTGAAGGTGAAATCCAGCCGACCGCTCAGCATGTCGGGCATCAGCGGGCCGGTGCCCTTGTAGGGAACGGGCTGGGTGCGGATGTCGGCCACCATGTTGAGCATCTGCACCGCCAGATGTGTCGGGCCGCCCTCACCCACCGTACCGCCATTGAGTTCACCCGGCTTCGATTTCGCCAGGGCGATGAATTCCTTCAGCGTCTTCGCCGGCAACGAAGGGTGCACCACCATGCCGTAGCTGTTGACGGTGAGCGTGGTGATGGGCGTGAAATCGCGCACCGGGCTGAAGGGGAGGTCCTTGGTGACGAACTCATTGATCACGTGCGCGCTGGTCATGAACAGCAGCGTGTAGCCATCGGGCGGCGCCTTGTTCACCGCCAGCGTGCCGATCACGGTGTTGCCGCCGGGGCGGTTGTCCACCAGCACGTTCTGGCCCCAGACCTTGCCCAGGCCTTCGCCCACCAGCTGGGCCACGAAGGACGTGCCGCCGCCCGGGGGGAAAGGCACGATCAGGCGCACCGGCTTGTTCGGATAGGTGCCCTGGGCCAGGGCAGTGGTGCTGGCCAGCATGGCAGCGACCAGCGCCATGGCCGCACGTGTGGAATGCTTCATGTCGTCCTCCTTGGGTTGACCGGAGTGCAGGTATCTTCCTGGCAGTCGCCGGTGCGTGGATGTCCGAGTTTAACGCACGCCGCTCTTGAGGGCCCGTCACCCCGTTGCAGATTTTGGCCGATAAACCTTTCCGATTCATGCGCTTGTCTTTTCACAGCGAGTGCGACCAGGCATCGGTGAGAGCGGATCAGGCTGCGACCATGGTGGTGGGACTCCATTGACTGAACCACTGGTGCAAATGGCACCTGGCGGCCCATGATGTGGCGTTGAAGCATGTGATCAGCCATCCCCTTATCAATCACCCTGATAGTCACGCCAATGACTGAATCTCGCCCCGCTGGCTTGTCACTGCAGCGATCGCAAGGGGCGACGCCGGCCACGCATCGCGCCTTGTTTTCTGCGCTGTCATCCGTATCACAATGCGGAACCCCTCTCCAGCCTTCCCGATCCGGACACCTTGGATGCCCCGCACATCAGGCCTAAAATGGCCTTGGCACAAGCACGCCGCATCCAGAAGAAATGAGCGGCGATCGGATGGCCGCGCACCTCGCGCGGCCGGATGCGAAAAGCGGTCCGGAAGCCCGTCACCAGAACAGACGCCTGACCGGACAATGTTCAAAGGAGGAAGTGATGGGCATGCCACGCCTGAAGACCCCGATGTTCCGCGCAGGGCTGATCGCCCTGCTGTCCGGCATGACGCTGGTGCCAACGCTGGCCCTGGCCCAGAAAC
>CAIPGJ010000670.1 GCA_903864555.1 uncultured Pseudomonadota bacterium
CAGGCCCGCAATTCCGGCTCGGGGGAGGCAAAAGTCTCGAAAGGCATCAGGTAGAGCTCCCGGACGCCCAGTTTTTCCATCTCGATGATGCGTTTGGCGCAGTATTCCGGCGTGCCGATGAGCCCCAGGGCATCGCACAGCTCGGCGACGGTTTCCTGCGGCATGTAGGCAGTGGCGCGGATGGCCGCCTCCCAATCGGGCGCGTGGGACAGGTCGGGCTTGATCGCCTGCACCGCCTCGGGAATGGCAATGTCCGGCATGCGGATGCCGGCGCGGCGCGCCCATTCACCTTCCCAGCGGATGCCCCAGTGCACGGCAGTGGGCTGGGCGTGGCGGCGGGCCGCCTCGATGCTCACCCCCAGGCTGGTGCGCACCGCCCACATCACCTGCAGGTCTTCCACGCGGCGGCCGGCACGTCGGGCGCCGGCTTCCAGGTGGCTGTAGGACCAGTCCAGCAGGCCCGGGTTGAAGCCCACCAGCAGCAGCACGCCATCGGCAATCTCGCCCGCCAGTTCGATGGCCTTGGGGCCGGAGGCCGCCATCAGCACCGGGATGGGGCTGCCACCGGCATAGGGCAGGTGAGCCGGCGTGCCGTTGAAGTCCACGGTCTCGCCTGCGAGCAGCGCCTTCACTTGCATCACGCAGACGCGCATCTCCTTCAGCGTGGCGGCCTTGCGGCCGATGGTGCTGGCCGAGGTATAGCCGGTGCCGATGATGAAGCGGGTGCGTCCGGGGGCGAGTTCCTCGACGCTTTGCATGGCGCTGGCGAGCACCGTGGCGTGGCGCGTCACCGGGTTGGTGACGGCGGGAAAAAGTGACAGGCGCGAGGTCTGCGTGGCGGCCTGGGCGAGGATGACGAAGGCGTCGCGCGCCAGTACCTGGCTGTCGAGGATGCCCGCGCCGTCAAAGCCGGCCGCCTCGATATCGCGGATCAGCGCCATCAGGTCGGGCATGGACAGCGTGCCGGGCACGCGCAGGTGGATACGGACGGGTTGGCTCATGGCGTTTCCTCGGGCCGGCAACAGAGGGGGTGACGGGGATGTCTCTCCGGGTCTTTCAGCGTTTTACTAACCGCGCCACTTCGCTGCGGACAGATCCCAGGTGGGCTGCAGGTCGGTGCGCAGGCCGCGCGTGACGCGGGCATGCATGTTGTAGGCGCCGATCAGCACGGCGAGGTCGACCATGCCCTGCGGGTCGAAGTGCTTCACCGCCTCGGCGGCGACGGCATCAGGGACATCGACATCGCGGGTGTTGGCATCGACGAAGGCGAGCATGGCGCGGTCTTTCGCGTCGAATTTCGCGTAATTCGGCCAGTCCCACAGGCCGTCGATGTCCTCGGGGGTGAGGCCTGCCTCGGTGGCATAGCCCGGCACGTGGGCGCGGAAAATGTATTCGGTCTTCGTCAGGATGGCGATGCGGATGATGGTCAGTTCCATGCTGTGGTAGGTCAGCGTCGAGGCCGCGCGCACCGCGGAATTGAAGTCCACCCAGGCGTCGGCGATGCGGGGGCTGTTCAGCAGCACCTTGTAGACATTGATGAGGCGTCCCTGGCGTGCGCCGGCGATCTTGTGGATCAGCTCCTTCAGCTCCGGGCGACCTTCGCCGTCGATCAGCGGGACTCGTGCCATGGGTGCAACTCCTATGAATGGTGGAGGGTGGGCTGCAGGGCCGCGGCCACCTGCGTGGCTTGATCGACCCTTGCCAGCCCCGACGCCGAGCCGTTGCGGACAGGGTCCACGGGCTCTGTCAGACGTTCCCGGTTTCGCGGGAGGCCTATTAAACCACCAACGATGCCAGCGCCTGCCGCCCCCAGGCTTGTGCCAGAATCCGCCATCAAAACAAATCCGCAGCGTCTTGTCTGAGGGCGCCAGCGGAACCATCGAAAGAGGAGGCAACATGCAACCATCACGCCTGGTCACCACTTTGCTCGCGCTGGCTGCCGGCATTCCCGCCATGTTTTCGGCCACGGTTGTCGCCCAGTCAAAGCCCGAGCCCTTTCCCGCCAAGCCCATCACCTTCATCAATCCGCTGGCCGCAGGCGGACCGCAGGAGGTGGAGACGCGCCTGTACGCGCAGAAGATCATGGAGAACACCGGCTGGAAAATCCTGGTTGATTTCCGTGTCGGGGCCGGTGGCACGCTGGGCCAACAATACGTGGTGAAGGCCGCACCGGATGGCTATACCGTGCTCACCACCTCCAGTTCCTATGTCATCACCCCGGCGCTCTACCCCAACCTGCCCTTCGACCCGGAGAAGGACCTGGCGCCGGTGTCGCTGATCAGCACGCGCGGCAACATGCTGGTGGTGAACACGGCGCTGCCGGTGAAGACGGTCACCGAATACATTGCCTACGCGAAGGCCAATCCCGGTGCCATCAATTTCGGCACCTCGGGTGCGGGCGGCGCGGTGCACCTGCCCGGCGCCTGGCTGCACCACATGACGGGCACCCAGGCAACCTTTGTCCACTACAAGGGCACCGGGCCGCTGTTGCCCGACCTGGTGACCGGGCGCATCCATGCCACCTTCGCCTTCCCGGTGGCGACCATGCCCTTCATCAAGACGGGCAAGCTGCGTCCGCTGGGCATGACCAGTGCCGATCGCTTCGTCACCCTGCCCGACATCCCGGCCGTGCAGGAACAGGTGCCCGGATTCGATTTCACTTCCTGGCTGGGCGCGCTGGCTCCGGCAAAGACTCCACCTGCCGTGGTCAACCGCCTGAGCGCTGAATTCGCCAGGATGGCCAAGGATCCGGAGATCATCCGCAAACTGCGCGACGAGTACTACTTCAACGCTGTGGGCAGCACACCCGAGGCGTTCCGCAAATTCATGGCGCCGCAGTTCGACGTCTGGAAAAAGCTGGTGCGGGACACGGGGATCAAGCTGGAGGAGTAGGGCGGGCATGGCCTGCTCGTGATCACGTATCAGGGACAAGTCCGGTCATTCAACATCAAGGATTCAAGCATGCATCGCAACCAGCTTACCCATGGCACCCATCTCGCCCATGTGGCGTGTGCAAGCCGCGTCCTCATGCTGGTTCTGCTGTGTGCCGGCCAGGCATGGGCTCAAGGCTATCCCAGCAAGCCCATCCGGGCGGTCAACCCCTGGCCGCCGGGCAGTGGTTCCGAGCATATCTCTCGCGTCATCCTGCAGAAGCTCTCTGAATCACTGAAGCAGCCCATCGTTCTTGACAGTCGCCCCGGCGCCAATGGCATGATCGGCACTGACTTTGTCGCCAAGTCCGCACCGGATGGCTACACGCTGCTGGTCTCGCATGTCGGCCCGACCGCCATCAGCCCGGCCATGCAGCCCATGCCCTATGATTCGGTGAAGGACCTGGCACCCATCACGCAGCTCGTGTCCGGGCCGCTCATCCTGCTAGTCACCAGTGACTCACCCTTTCGCACCATGCGCGATATCGTCACGCACGCCCGAGCCCATCCGGGCGCCCTCTCCTACGGCTCGGTGGGCCCCGGCAGCACCACGCATCTGGCTGGCGCCATGCTGGGCCTGGCCGAGAAGGTCGATCTGCTGCATGTGCCCTACAAGGGCGGTTCGCCTGTGATGGTGGACCTGCTGGGCAAGCGCATCAGCATGGCCTTCATCAGCGGTGCCGGCGCCAAACCACAGATTGAATCAGGCAAGCTGCGCCCCATCGCCGTCACCACGCAGCGGCGCTCGGCCCTGTTCCCGGAGGTGCCCGCCATTGCCGACAGCATTGCCGAATTCGAGGTCAATTCCTGGTACGGCCTGATGGCACCCGGCGGCACGCCACGCGATATTCTCGATCGTCTCAACGCCGAGACCGTCAAGGTGCTGGCCGCCCCCGACGTGGTGCAGTCCCTGAGGGCGGCCGGGCTGGACATCGAGGGCAGCTCGCGCGAGCAGTTTGCCGAGCGCATTCGCAAGGACCTCGCGCGCTGGAGCAGTTTCGTCAAGGCGACCGGTATTACCGCAAACTGATGCCCGACCACCGGAATGCACGTATCACCGCAGCCGCTCGATTCACGACAGACGCCTGGAAAACGCCTGCGCCAGCAGTGCCGCATCGGCAATCTTTTCCACGCCGCGGCAACGCTCCAGAGCCGTGCTGATCTGCGTTTCGTCAAGCACGCCGCCTGCCAGCCCGCGGAATTTGGCTTCCAGATCCGCATCACTCATCGGGTTGCCGGCACTGCCCTGACAGTGCTCCACGTCCACGGTGACGCGCTCGCCGTCTTTCATCACTGCCGTGAAGCTGCAGGAAATCGCTGACATCGCTTCATCGGCCCGGGCGGTGACGCGCTCGCGCATGGCGTGCAGCTGTGGATCCGCCAGTCGATCCTGCCCCACGTCAGCCACGCTGGCCGTGCCGCGCGTGAGCGCCACGGCGATCCAGTGCTGCAGACTGAACTGGGCTTCATTGCCGTCGCGCGGATGCGGCTTGGCAGTCCACTTCACCGCCAACGGGTGGACGCGCGCCTCGATTCGTTCAATGGCCGATAGGTCCAGGCCCCGGGCTCGCATCCTGAGTGCCGCATCGATCACCGGATGCGCCACGATGCCGCAGGGAAAAGCCTTGTAGGTGAGGCCGAGAATTTCCCAGCGCGTGCCCAGGTCCACAGTCAGGTGTGTGAGCGCCGGGGACAGGGAGAACGTCTCGGCAAAACCCTGCTCCGCTTCGATGATGTTCAGCGGGGCGGTGAATCCGCCAGCCGCCAGCAGCGCGGCGCGCAGGCCCTGCTCGGCGCCCTGGGCGTGCACCAGCGGCACCGTCATGCTACCCAGGCCGACGCGCAAGCCGCCCGCCTGGCTGGCCGCGATGCCGATGGCACTGGCCATGCCCTTGGCGTCCAGGCCGAGCAGGCTGCCTGCGGCCACGGCGGCGCCCACACCGCCGTCGATGGCCGTCTGCAGCCAGCCCAGATCGGCTCGTGCGGGGGGCACGGAGACGGCCTTGCTCAGGCGGCAGGCCGTTTCCAGTCCGAGTATGACGGCGAGCAGCAGCGCTTCGCCCGAGACATGGCGTTGTTCCGCCAGTGCCAGTGCCGCGGCGATCACCGGCGCGCTCGGGTGGATCACGGCTTCGGCATGCGTGTCGCAAAAGGCATCCACGGTGCCGGCCAGGGCATTGGCGTAGGCGGCGTGGGTGATGTCGGCGCGGCGGGATGTACCCAGCAGCGTTGCCTCACCGGGACCGAAGTTGGGACCCAGCACGCCGTCGAAGATGCCGCGCGCCGGATGGGCCGCGCCACCCATCATGCAGGCAAGGCCATTGAGCAGCGCACGTCGCCCCTCTTTGCGCACTGCTTCGGGCAGGTCGGCGTGGCGGGTGGTGGCGGCCCACTGGGCGAAGATGGCGGTGGCGGACATGCGGGTGCTCCTGGCTGGAAGGTGGCCGCCGAAGTATATAAGGGTGCTCTGAAAGACCCTGTTTCTCTGAGCTCATTCGCAGGAGTGCCCAGGACGGGTCCCCGTTTTTTCGGGGTTTTCCTTTTTTCTGTCCCTGTCAGGCTGCGCCGGCCGGCCGTTCATCGGATACATGC
>CAIPGJ010000671.1 GCA_903864555.1 uncultured Pseudomonadota bacterium
AGAACCTGTTTGACATCGCCGGCCTGGCGACGCGCGCCGGCTCGAAGATCGAGCGGGACAGTCCCCCGAAGCAGCGTGACGCCGAACTGGTGCGCCGCATGGAAGCCGCCGGTGCGGTGCTGGTCGGTGCGCTCAACATGGATGAATACGCCTATGGCTTCACCACTGAAAACAGCCATGACGGGCCGGTCCGCAATCCGCACGACCTGACCCGCATCGCCGGCGGTTCCTCGGGTGGATCCGGGGCGGCGGTGGCGGCCGGGCAGGTGCCGATCACGCTGGGTTCGGACACCAATGGCTCGATCCGGGTGCCGGCCTCGCTGTGCGGGGTGTTCGGACTGAAGCCGACCTTCGGCCGCCTGCCGCGCACCGGCAGCTATCCCTTCGTCTGCAGTCTGGACCACCTGGGGCCGCTGGCTCGCAGCGCGCGTGACCTGGCGCTGGCCTATGACGCCATGCAGGGTCCGGACGCGCATGATCCGGCCTGCGCCGGACGGGCGGTCGAACCGGTGACGCCGTATCTGGAGTCCGGCAGCACCGGACTGCGCATGGCGGTGCTGGGCGGCTACTTCGAGACATTCGCCGGTCCGCAGGCGCGCGAGGCGGTGGCACGCGTGGCGCAGGCGCTGGGTGTGACCCGGCGCATCGAGTTGCCGGAAGTGGCACTGGCCCGCGCTGCGGCCTTCCTCATCACCAATTCGGAAGGAGCAGCGCTGCACCTGCCCGACCTGCGAAAACGAGCAAACGATTTCGAGCCCTTGTCGCGTGATCGTTTCCTTGCCGGGGCATTGCTGCCGGCGGCCTGGGTGCATCGGGCCCAGCGCTTCCGCCACTGGTATGCACGTCAGGTGGCCGAGCTGTTCCGTGAGGTCGATGTGCTGATCGCACCGGCGACGCCGCTGTGCGCCAGTCCCATCGGCAGCCAGATTCTGGAGATCAACGGACAGGCGCTTCCGGCGCGGCCCAGTGTCGGCCTGCTCACCCAGCCCATTTCCTGCATCGGCTTGCCGGTGTGTGCGGTGCCGGTCTGGCCGGGGCCAGCGGCTGTCGCGGCCGGCGAAGGGCTGCCGATCGGCGTGCAGATCATTGCGGCGCCGTGGCGCGAGGACCGGGTGCTGCAGGTGGCCTGGCAACTGGAGGTGGCCGGTATTGTATCGGCCCCCGTGGCGGAGCTGGCGTGATGACGAATGCAGAGATCAACCTTCCCGATGTGCTGGCCGAACTGGAGGCCGTGTTTGCCCGTTACGAGCATGCCCTGGTCAATAACCAGATCGATGTGCTCGATGAACTGTTCTGGGCGTCGGCGCGCACGGTGCGCTATGGCGGCGGAGAGAACCTCGTCGGCATCGAGGCGATCCGCGCCTTCCGCATTGCCCGGCCGGCGGTCGGCCTGCAACGCAGCCTGCACAACACCGTGCTCACCACCTTCGGCCGCGACCTGGGCACGGCCAGCACGGAATTCCGCCGCGAGGGCAGCGACAAGCCGGGGCGCCAGATGCAGACCTGGGTGCGCTTCCAGGAGGGCTGGCGCGTGGTGGCCGCCCATGTCAGTGTGGTGGACCTGGTCTGATCCGGGAAACGGTAGGTCCAGAACCCGCTATCGACCTTGATTGACCTTCGACCGGCGAGTGCCGTGGCCTTCAGCGTGCCGCGGCAGACTTGCTGCGCATGGTGTGCAGCCGGTGCAGGGTGATCTTCCTTACCTCGGATTTGGACGTCTCGATGTGCGTGCGCAGCAGCAGCAAGGCGTCATCGGCCTTGCGCCTGAGGATCTTGCGCAGGATCTGGGCATGCTCGGCATAGGTGGCGTGGATACGATCAGGGCTGGTGAAGTCCAGCCGGCGGATGATGCGGATGCGCTCGGTCAGCTCGCGGAACACCCGCGCCATTTCCGGATTACCGGCAGCATCGAGCAGGGAGGTGTGGAAGCCTTCGTCGAGTGCCGCCATGTGTGTCGGATCGCTCAGCCGCTGTTCGGCCGGCACCAGCCAGATATCGCGCAACTCGGTGAGCGCGGGCATGGGCACGCGCTCGCACAGGCGCTTGACGGCCGCCTGTTCCAGCACCACGCGCAGGTCATACAGGTTCTCGAAATACTCGAAATCGAAGGTGCGCACGGTCCAGCCGCTCTTGGAGGCCACCTCGATATAGCCTTCCTGGCACAGCCGGTAGAGCGCTTCGCGCACCGGCGTGCGCGAGACCTTGAACTGGGTGGCGAGGTCGTTCTCGCTGAAGCGCTCGCCGGGCATCAGCCGGAACTCGAAAAGGTCGGTTTTGATGCTGTCGTAGACGGTCTGCGCCAGCCGGTTGGGAGCGCTTTTGGTGCTGCTGCGTTTGCGTGGGGTGCCAGCGGATGCCATTGTCGTTTCCTGCTCCTGTTCGACCGCGCTCCGGGATGCCGTCTGGTGCGAGTCCGGAAGATAGCATGCCCCCCCTGCATCGGCGCCATGCACGAATGCGGCGCGGGCCGATCGGGCAGTGCACCGTTTGAGGACATTCTGAGTGCGTCGGCCGGCCATGCGGGCGGGCCGCCAGGCGCTGGAGGGCGCCGGTTGCCTGGCGGTGGCCGTGTTTCGGGCCGGGGCAAATATCCGTGGCGGGTGAGTGGCTTGTCGTCAGCTGGTGGCATGGCGTCTCGTAGGCGGTTGCCTGGTATCCCAGATGGAATGCAAGATTGAATCCCGAAGTCATCCATGGCACGGGACATGCTTTGCACCTGTCCCAGGCACCTGAATGTTCAGGCCGAAACGATCCAATTCCCAGGGAGACGACATGAGCACACGCGATACCGATTTGACCCGCCGCAGAATCATGCAGGGAGCCGCAGCTGTCACAGCCACCGGCGTGCTGGGACAGGGCACTCCGGCCCTTGCGCAGGCCAAGCTGACTGTGGGCGTGATCTATGTCGGTCCGCGTGACGACTACGGTTACAACCAGGCCCAGGCCCAGGCGGCGGCAGCTCTGAAGAAGATGCCCGGCATCAAGGTCGTCGAGCAGGAGAAGGTGCCGGAAACCACCGACGTGCAGAAGACCATGGGCTCGATGATCGAGCAGGACAAGGCCACGCTGCTGTTCCCCACCTCGTTTGGCTACTTCGACCCGCACATGCTGCGCATGGCGGAAAAGTACCCCAAGGTCCGCTTTGCCCATTGCGGCGGCATGTGGACCCAGGGCAAGCACCCCATGAACACTGGCAGCTATTTCGGTTACATCGACGAATGCCAGTACCTGAACGGCATCGTCGCAGGCTTTGCCAGCAAGACCAAGAAGATCGGCTTCGTGGCGGCCAAACCCATTCCGCAGGTGTTGCGCAACTGCAATGCCTTCCTGATGGGCGCGCGCAGCGTCGATCCGAAGATCACCTGCCAGCTGATCGTGACCGGCGACTGGTCGCTGCCGGTGAAGGAAGCCGAAGCCACCAACAGCATGGTGGACCAGGGCGTGGATGTCATCACCTGCCACGTGGACAGCCCCAAGGTCATCATCGAGACCGCCGAGAAGCGCGGCATCTTCTCCTGCGGCTACCACGCCAACCAGTCGGCCCTGGCACCCAAGGGTTACCTCACCGGTGCCGAGTGGAACTGGCTCACCGTCTACGAGCAGCATGTGAAAGACGCCCTGTCCGGCGCGCCGTTCAAGAACTTTGTGCGCGGCGGCTTCAAGGAAGGCTTCGTCAAGATGTCCCCCTATGGCAGACCGGTGTCCGACGCGGCGAAGAAGAAGGCCGATGCCACCAAGGCCGCGATGATCAAGGGC
>CAIPGJ010000672.1 GCA_903864555.1 uncultured Pseudomonadota bacterium
ACAGGTTCAATCCCTGTACCACCCACCAATTCCCTCTCACCGCGATCAATTAATACCGGTTCTGCGTCTCTCGCCAGGATTCGGACTTCAAACCGAAGCCTTTTGGCCGCAATGGCAAAGTGCGGCCAATAAAGCCCAAAAGCACTAAATTCCTACTGTTTTGCTTGAGCCACGGCTGAACTATGCAGTGCCATGGTGGCCTCCGAGCCTCCACTGACCTTTGAAAGGCTTTCCCAATCACCGAGGCTCTTGTCAATGACCTTGAGCTTGTTGCGAATCAGGCTTAGGGCATCGGCACCGAGCGCCAGTCGCGCCGGGTAATCCCGGCCAGAGTTCACCAGGGTCAGGATGGCATCCGCCGCTTTTGCGGGATCTCCGGCACTGTCAGGGTACCCGACAAGGCCTTTGCGCATCTTGCCACTGCTCGCAGAATACTCATCCATGATGACTTTTGACTGTGCCAGTGACTTTGCCCTGAAATCCGTCTTGTAGACCCCGGGTTGCAGAATCGTGACCTTGATTCCGAATGGCGCAACCTCTCCAGCTAGCGCCTCAAGCATGCCTTCCAGGGCACACTTCGAAGCACTGTAGATACCCACCGCAGGAACCGCTTGGAATCCCAGTACCGATGTCATTCCAAGAATGACTCCGGATCCCTGCTTTCGCATGATAGGCAAAACCTCCTTGATCACGCTCATCGTTCCAAATACATTGGTTCGGAATACGTTCTGGATCTCGTCCATCGTGCATTCTTCTAGGGCCCCAACAAGACCAATACCGGCATTGTTCACGAGCACATCGATCCTCCCGAACGCAGCGACACCCTTTTGCACTGCGTCACGCACACTCGACGGATCGGCAATATCCAATGCAACCGCGCGCAACCGATCCGGGGCCATCGCAACAACGGCATCCAACTGTGCCGGCGTACGGGCAGTGATGATCGCTCGATCATTTGACTTCGCCAGCGCCTCAGCAAGCGAACGCCCCATTCCGGACGAACACCCAGTGACAAACCAGACCCTGCCATTGCCTGCTGCGTTGGACATGCTCTACTCCTCCGATGTAATTGTGTAACCGACGAACTCGTCTAAATGATTCGCTCGGCGTTGCTTCGATGGTGGATCGTCGCATAGCAGTTCCGCGAAATCAACGAATTCAAATGACCAGCAAAAGCCCCCGCGGATTGTGCAGGACAGCGACTGACGTAGCGAACAAAAATGTTGCCAATGCCAGGGTCCATGCGATCAGCCGCGCAATCGTGTGCTTGAGAACACGAAGAGCCACGACGCTTAGCGCTACGTAAAGCACGACCAGTCCGACCTTGGCCACGAGCCAGTTTCCGGACCATAAAGTCCCGCTCCCGATCCAAAGCATTCCCAATGCCGAAACGAGCAGGACCCCATCGACGACATGGGGCAATACCCGAACCCATGGCTCCTGAGCAGGGGGATAAGCTCTCATTGCCCAGAGTCCACGGATGAAAAACAGGGCAAAACTCGCTGCCACGAACACGATGTGAAGGTATTTGAGCGCGAGATAGTTCATTGATGGGTGGCAATACGGCTGAGCGCGACGAACAGATCATACCTCACCACCTTCATCACCCTAATGGATGAAATACGTGTGCGTTTGATCAGTCCGTTCAACTCATTCGGCGATCCTTGGGAGTGTTGCGACCCGAATGTCATTCACAAAAGACAAAGGCCCCGGGATAAACCCGGGGCCTTTGCTTGAGGAGGAGTCTGGCACTGACCTACTTTCGCGTACGAATGCACACTATCATCGGCGCGGCTTCGTTTCACGGTCCTGTTCGGGATGGGAAGGCGTGGTTCCAAAGCGCTATGGGCACCAGACATAACTTGTCAGTTTCCCCGCTTGTCGCGGAAAAACTCAATTAGAAAGAAGTGTTGGTTGGGATTGCATGAGCCTGACGTACAGGCATCACAAAGCGCTGACCCGATTTCAAGGTTATAGGGTCAAGCCGCACGGGCAATTAGTACTGGTTAGCTTAACGCATTACTGCGCTTCCACACCCAGCCTATCAACGCGGTGGTCTTCCGCGACCCTTTAGGGGGATCAAGTCCCCGGGACGTCTCATCTTGAGGCGAGTTTCCCGCTTAGATGCTTTCAGCGGTTATCTCTTCCGAACTTAGCTACCCGGCGATGCGACTGGCGTCACAACCGGTACACCAGAGGTTCGTCCACTCCGGTCCTCTCGTACTAGGAGCAG
>CAIPGJ010000673.1 GCA_903864555.1 uncultured Pseudomonadota bacterium
TAGAGCGCAAAGCCGAGCAGGGCCAGGCAAACCAGGAAGATGAGTGTGAATATGCCCGCGGGAACGCGGGACGGGGATTTGATGGCCACGATAGAGCTGCTGACTTGGGACCGGATAGGGTATCCGACCCGCGCCGCCACCGCAAACGCCGCCGGCCGGAGGGCTGCCCACATGTATAATCGGCGCCTTTCGCGCGGCCCCTCCCCACTGGAACAAGGCAAATGGAAGCAGAACGCATCAACGCCATCGCCAACACGGTCTCCGACCTGAACAGCAGGACCGGCGAGCTCCGGAGGTATCTTTGACTTCGATCTCAAGAAAGAGCGCCTGACCGAGGTCAGCGCGCGGCTCGAAGATCCCGGCGTCTGGTCTGACGCCAAGCGCGCCCAGGAACTGGGACGCGAAAAAAAACAGCTTGAAGTCACTGTCGGAACCCTCGAGACCCTGGCCACGCAGTTGCGTGACCTGGGCGAGTTGTTCGAGCTCGCCCGGGACGACAATGATGACGACACCCTGATTGCAGTCGAGGTCGACCTGACCGGATCGACGCGCCTGGTGGAGGACATGGAGTTCCAGCGCATGTTCTCCGACCCGCTGGACGCCAACAACTGCTTCATTGACGTGCAGGCCGGGTCCGGCGGCACGGAAGCCCAGGACTGGGCGCGCATGCTGCTGCGCATGTACCTGCGCTATTGCGAGCGCAAGGGCTTTCACGTCGATGTGCTCGAAGAGTCCGATGGCGAGGTTGCCGGCATCAAGAGCGCCACCATCAAGGTGACCGGCACTTATGCCTACGGCCAGCTGCGCACCGAGGTGGGGGTTCATCGCCTGGTGCGCAAGTCACCGTTCGACTCGAATGCACGGCGCCACACATCGTTTGCCAGCGTGTTTGTCTACCCGGAGGTGGATGACGGCATCGATATCGACATCAACCCGGCGGATTTGCGCATCGATGTCTACCGCGCCTCGGGTGCCGGCGGCCAGCACGTGAACAAGACCGAATCGGCAGTGCGCATCACCCACCTGCCCACCAACATCGTGGTGCAGTGCCAGAACGACCGATCCCAGCACCGCAACCGCGCCGAAGCCATGTCCATGCTGAAGTCCAAGCTGTACGAGGCCGAGCTGCGCAAGCGCAATGAAGCCAAGCAGGCTGCCGAAGATGCCAAGACCGACATCGGCTGGGGCCACCAGATCCGCTCCTACGTGCTGGACCAGTCCCGCATCAAGGACCTGCGAACCGGGGTGGAGATCGGCAACACACAATCCGTGCTGGACGGCAATCTCGACGAATTCATCAACGCCAGCTTGAAGCAGGGCGTGTAAACCAGGAGCGGCACTCATGGCGCAAGACACCGGAATTCAACCGCTTCACGACGAGAACCAGATCATCGCCGATCGAAGGGCGAAGCTGACCGAGCTGCGCAGCAGGGGCAATGCCTTCCCCAATGACTTCGACCGCGCCCACTTTGCCGGTGACCTGCATGTTGCGCACGCCGGCAAGAGCAAGGAAGAACTGGAGGCAGCACCGGTCACCGCCCGCATTGCAGGCCGCATGCTCCTCAAGCGCGTCATGGGTAAGGCAAGTTTCGCCACCTTGCAGGACATGAGCGGGCGCATGCAGATCTACGTCACCAATGACGGCACCGGCGCCGAGGTGCATGCCGATTTCAAGCACTGGGACATCGGTGACATTCTCGGCGTGGAAGGCGAGTTGTTCAGGACACGTACCGGCGAGCTGACCATACAGGTTCGTTCGCTGCGCCTGCTGACCAAGGCCTTGCGCCCGCTGCCGGAAAAATTCCATGGGCTCACCGACCAGGAGGCCAGATACCGGCAGCGCTATGTGGACCTCATCACCAGCGAGGACGCGCGCCGGGTGTTCCAGGCACGCAGCCGCATCATCCAGGAGATCCGCGGCTTCATGGTGAACAAGGGCTTTCTCGAGGTGGAAACACCGATGATGCAGCCGATTCCCGGTGGCGCCAGCGCCAAGCCCTTCGAGACGCACCACAACGCGCTCGACATGAAGCTGTACCTGCGCATCGCGCCGGAGCTGTACCTGAAGCGCCTGGTGGTGGGCGGGTTCGAGAAGGTCTTCGAGATCAACCGCAATTTCCGCAACGAGGGCATCTCGACCCGGCACAACCCCGAATTCACCATGATCGAGTTCTACGAGGCTTATCGCGACTATCGACACCTGATGAGCTTCACCGAAGAGATGCTGCGCACCGTTGCGCAGAGCGTCCTCGGCACGACCCAGCTGCAATACGGCGAGCACCTGATCGACATCGGCAAGCCGTTTGCGCGCCTGAGCCCGGCGCAAGCCATCCTGGAGTACTGCCCTGAATACGCCATGGCGCAGTTGCAGGACCGGGCCTTCCTGATCAACGAACTGGCCCGCCTCGGGGCCCACGTGAAGGGCGAACCCGGCACTGGCGCACTGCAACTGATGCTGTTCGAGGAAACTGCCGAAGCAAAGCTGATACAACCGACCTTCATCGTCGATTATCCGGCCGAGCTTTCCCCCCTGGCGCGACGCAATGACCAGAACCCGGACATCACCGACCGCTTCGAGCTGTTCATCACCGGCCGCGAGATGGCCAATGGTTTTTCGGAGCTGAATGATCCTGAGGACCAGGCCGACCGTTTCGCGCAACAGGCCAAAGCCAAGGATGCTGGAGACGAGGAAGCCATGTACTTCGATGCCGACTACATCCGGGCGCTCGAGCACGGACTGCCCCCCACCGCGGGCGAAGGCATAGGCATAGACCGCCTGGTGATGCTGTTCACCAACTCGCCCAGCATCCGCGACGTGCTGCTGTTCCCGCACCTGCGCCCGGAAGGCGGCTGAGGCCGGGCGCCGCCCCGGCGCTGCATCTCTCCACCCAGGCTGCGTGTAACAGCACTGCCAGGGATGTCACAAACGGTTACAGCCATGCCTGTCAACAGCGACATACTGGTTGCGTTGGTGTGTGTAATTGCCAACCGTATCTTCATCCGCAACCGGGAGAGCCCCAATGACTGCCGACATCGCAACCCGCAACACCCATCCCATGGTGGTCATCGCCGCCATTGCAGTCACCCTGTTCGCCATGACGGGCATGGCCGCAATCATGGGCTGGATTCCAGGATCCACGGGATCACAGGCCGGCGCGACCAGGCAATCGGCACCCCTGGCGCTGGCGCAGGCCGCCTCTCCTGCGGCACCGCCAGCGCCCACCGCGGCAACCGTCTCGACACCGAATCCAACAGCCAGGCCTGTCACGGAAAAACGTCCGGTCAGGACCGAGGCACGAAAGGACAGTCCGGCTGCACAGGCACCGAAGCCGGCTGCGCCGGTTCAGGCAGCCGGCACCGCAGCACCCGCACCGGTACTTGCATCAGCCCCCAGGTTTGAAACGGCTTACCCGCCACCCGCCCCCTCGGGGGTCGTGACGGAATCCGATGCCGTACGCCAACGCGCGCCCTGCTTCGATTGCGGCACCATTGAATCGGTGCGTCAGGTCGAGAAAAAAGGCGAAGGCAGCGGACTGGGTGCCGTGGCCGGTGGCCTGCTGGGCGGACTGCTGGGGCACCAGACCGGCGGCGGCCGCGGCCGCGACGTCATGACCGTGGTTGGCGCAGTGGGGGGTGCCGTAGCCGGCCACCAGATCGAGAAGACCACGAAAAAATCGACTGCCTACGAAGTGACAGTGCGCTTCGAGGATGGGACCACCCGCGTCCTGCAACAGGCCAGCGAGCCAGCGTGGCGCATGGGTGACCGTGTCAGGGTGGTCAACAGCGAGATCGTGCCGGCCAGCTAGCCCGCCATCCCTGGACGAATCGGGCCTTGCCTGATTCGTCCACCGGCATGGGCACCCTCGCCCGCAGCAGTTCCCCGTTCAGGCTGTCGTACCAGCCGATTTCAGCAGGTCACCCAGTTTGCCGATCAATTCGTCGATGTGGGCTTTCTGCAGGATCAGCGGGGGCGACAACGCAATGGTGTCGCCCGTAACACGGATCAGCACACCCTCCTCGAACGCCCGCCGAAAAATGTCGAAGGCCCGGGCCCCCGGCCGCCCCTCCAACGGGGCCAGTTCTATCGCTGCGGCGATTCCCATATTACGGATGTCGATGACATGGGGCGCCTGCCGCAGGGAATGTACGGCGTCTTCCCAGTAAGAGGCCAGGCTGCGGGCATTGTCGAGCACGCCTTCATCCCTGAAAGCGGCCAGGGAAGCCAGACCGGCAGCGCAGGCAACCGGGTGGCCCGAGTAGGTATAACCGTGGAACAGTTCCACACCGTCCGGTCCATGCATGAAGGCATCATGGATCTGCGGCTTCACCAGCACCGCTCCCATCGGGATGACACCATTGGTCAGTCCCTTGGCCACACACATCAGGTCAGGCACCACGCCAAACCGGTCCATGCCAAAGGGCTCGGCCAGGCGCCCGAATCCGGTGATGACTTCGTCAAAGATCAGCAGGATGCCATGCTGGTCACAGATGGCACGCAGACGCTGCAGGTAACCCTTGGGCGGAATGAGCAGGCCGGTGGAACCGGCCACTGGCTCGACGATGACCGCAGCGATGGTCTGGGCGCCATGCCGGGCAATCACGGCCTCCAGTTCGTCGGCAAGATGTGCGCCCCATGCCGGCTGCCCGCGGGTGAAGGCGTTATGTTCCAGATTGTGGGTATGCGGCAGATGGTCGACGGCCGGCAGCAATTGGCCGAACGTCGTGCGGTTTGCCGGAATGCCGCCCACCGACATGCCGCCAAACCCGACGCCATGATAAGCGCGCTCACGCCCCACCAGCCGGACACGCTGCCTGTCACCCTTGGCGGAGTGCCAGGCGAGTGCAATCTTCAGGGCGGTGTCGGCCGCTTCGGAGCCGGAATTGGTAAAGAAAGCCTGGCTGAACCGACCACCGGCAAATGCCAGCAACTCGTCAGCCAGCTGGAATGCCGCAGGGTGTCCGATCTGGAAGGCGGGCGAGTAATCCAGCGTGGCAACCATCTGCTGCACGGCGGCGACGATACCCGGGTGTGCGTGTCCCAGCGGCGTGCACCACAGCCCTGACGTGCCATCCAAAATCTGGCGCCCATCCACGGTTCGATAGTGCATGCCGGCAGCCGAGGCCATCAGCCTGGGATTGGCCTTGAAAGCACGATTGGCCGTAAACGGCATCCAGTAGCCGTCAAGATGAGTCTTTTGCGGATTCGAATTCATGATCGCATTCTCGACAGGGTGATACGAATCGCTCCGGTCTGCGCCGGAACGGGTGAAAGATAGCTGGAGAGCTCAGTCGGACTGACGGCTTGCCACGATGACTTCATGCAGGCTTCGATTCGACGCGGATCGAACGGGATAGGTGTGGTGCAGCAGGGCACACAGGTCCCACAACAGCAGATCGCCGGGACGCCACTGGTGACGATAAACAAAACGTGTATCGGTGGCCAGGGCATGCAGCTCGGCAAGGAGGTGCCGCCCCTGCTCGTCCGGCATCCCCTCGACTTCCACGGCATGATATCCGACGAAGAGTCCCCGCCTTCCGGTCACCGGGTCGGTACGAACCAGCGGCTGGCGCACAGCGGCATTGGAGCCTGGCCCGCCGCCATGAGCAATGGCACCGAAGCGATGCACGGCCATCAGGCCATTCAGGGCCTCCTTGCGCTGTGCACCGAGTTCGTCGTAGGCCGCCCGCACCGCGGCGAACTCGATCTCGCCGCCCTCGGTCGGGCACTCATTGAGCGAGGACACGCACAAAAGCGCCGGGCCGGTGGCCTTGATTTCTCCGTGGGAATGCCAGCGTGAAGGTGTTGCAGTCGGAGCCGCGGGCCCCTGGGACCGGTAACGCCGCACGCCACCGTCAGGCCTGCCCATGCGCCTGCTGAGTCCCAACAGGTCATCATCGGCGAGAGGATGCTCACGGATCACCAGCAGGCTGTGTTCATCCAGGACCTGCCACAGCGATGCCACAGTCTCATCATCGATTGCCGCATCCAGCCGCAGGCCACTGATCTCCACGCCCAGGTGCTGGTGCAAGGGTTTCATTCCGAGTGCCATGCTCATCACATCCTCCTGCTGCTGCCGGAACGGGAGCCGAGTCACCCCTTGTATGGCCATGCAGGATTGACTCGGCCCTGAAGCTGCATGCCCAAGCTTCGCAGATGCCACAGTCCCGATCAAGGCCTGCCGTTCAGCAGACGCCGACTGACTTCAGCCGCGGCTATGTTTGACGACTTTCGCTCGCAGGTCGTGCTTGTCGGCGCCAGTCACCTTCACCTGGGCAAACGCTCCGACGCGCAAGGCCTTGCCGTCCTCCACCACCACAACGCCGTCGATCTCTGGGGCATCGGCGCTGGACCGTGCAATGGCCAGTCCGTCTTCGGTGATTTCATCCACCAGAACCGTGATGGTCTTGCCCACCCTGGCTTTGAGGCGTTTGGCA
>CAIPGJ010000674.1 GCA_903864555.1 uncultured Pseudomonadota bacterium
CCCAGCCCTCGGGCACCACCGCCCAGGGGCGTTCGGGGGTGTTGGGGGCGAATGCGTGAATCTGGGAATCGATGATCATGGTGGGAGTCCTCCTGTTGGCTGTTATCCGGTTATCGAAAGTGATTTATAGCACTGGTGGATGAATCGGCGTGCAGAGGCTTGCTGCCCGGGGTTCATGGTCGCCTGCCCCCCCCCCCATGGACAGGCCCACGCGTTCATCGCACAAAACTTCAATCAGCCGACGAGCATGTTCCAGTGCCAACCGGGATTGGCTGGCCAGCAACAACTGACCTGTCTCGTCTGCCTCTGCCGCCATGAGGTCGATCACCCGTTGCAAGCCGGCGGCATCCAGCCGTTCGGCCAGGTCCCGGGCGAGCAATCGCACACTGGCTTCTTCATGATCATAGGGCTCCTGATCGAACAGGTCGCTGTGCTCACTGGCTGCACATGCCATGTTCCCCGGGAAGTCCAGATGCTTACGGCAAAGCAGAAACAGATCCCCCGCGTCGCGCCCCGGATGCGGGTGCTTGCAATCGCTCCACGCAGCCCGTTTGAAAAGGGCCTGGGCGGGAATGGCGGCCGTGCGAACCGGTGTGCCGCCCGACAGGCGTACCGTTACGCAGTCGAGCAGGGCTTCGCGCATCCCAAAGCAGTCGAACATCTCACGATTACCCGAAGCCAAGAACGTGAATGCGTGTGTGACCATCACTGGTGGTCAGGTGGCTTCCGTCCTTGGTCTGGCCGCCGTGCGGGCACCACCCTCGGCAATCGCAGCTGCCAAAGCCAACGCCAGCAAGTTGTATCAAAAGGCCGGCAATGCCGCCAGCTCGTTGATGGAGGCCGCGCCTGACCTGGTCAAGGTCATGGTCCGCATGTTGCCGGATTTCACAGCCGCGGCCGGCAGCATGACAAAGGCGGTAGCGGCCGGTGAAAAGGTTGCCGACAAACCTCGAGGTGGCGCTTGCGAACGGCAATCCGGAGAAGCTCTCGCCGGCCGAAAGGCCGGCAAGACCCCCTCAGCAGAAGAGCTTGCACAAATCAAGAACCTCGATGCAGGGATGAAGCAAGCCAACCAGGCCTTCGACAATGCCCGCCAAGTTCCGAACATGGGCGGCCTCCTGCGCCGCGTCCTGGATCCAAAATGATGCAGCATTATCCGGACTAGCCTGTTAGAAGGCAGTCATCCGGATCGGCTTTTCTCATCCAGCGACCCTTCAGGCGATCCACCTCAGCTCTTGCCGCCTACCCCACCCTTCCCACCCAGCCTCGCCTTCCCGATCACCATCGCCCCGCCCAGCAGCAGTCCGCTGCCGGTGAGGAACACCGACATCACGCCCAGCAGCGAGCCGATGCCGCCGAAGACGGTAGGCGAGATGACCTGGATGAAATTGTGCACCGACTGGCGCACGCCCATGACTTCACCGGAGCGTCCTTCCGCGGAGTTGCTGTAGGCCAGCATCATGGTGATGGGCTGGCCGACGCTCACGCCGAAGCCGAAGATGAAGGCCAGCAGGCACAGCAGCACGGCGCTCTCGACGAAGGGCATGAATACCAGTGCGAGCCCTGACAGCGCGAAGCAGCGCGCCAGCACCTGCTCGACGCTGGCGCGCTCGAGGAATTTCGACAGGAAGATGCGCACAGTGAAGGAGGCGGCGGCATAGCAAGCGAGGATGACGCCGATGGTGGAGGCCGGCATGGCCAGGCCGTGCGCATACACGG
>CAIPGJ010000675.1 GCA_903864555.1 uncultured Pseudomonadota bacterium
GATGAGGTGCTGGGCGCCGTGGTGGTGGAGGAGACCACCAACTCCATCCTGACGGTTCGCAAGCTCGCACTGGAGCGCCTGCTGGTGGTCACGCTGGCGGTGTTTGCCGTGGCCGCTGCAGCCCTGATGTGGTTTGCCTTTCGCGTGTCCAGCCGTATCATCCGGCTGCGCGACGAGGCGGAGGCGGCCATCGATGCGCGCGGTCGCATCACCGGCCTGGTGTCCGGCCAGCGTTCCAGCGACGAGATCGGTGACCTCTCCCGCAGCTTCTCCTCGGTGCTGTCACGCCTGTCGCAGCAACAGGCCTATCTGGAAACCCTGGCCGACCGGCTGTCCCACGAATTGCGCACGCCGGTGGCGGTGGTGCGTTCCTCGCTGGAGAACCTGCGGGCATCCCTGCCGGAGCAAACTGCGCAGACTTACATCGTGCGCGCCGAGGAAGGGCTGGCTCGTCTTTCCGCCATCCTCAATCGCATGACCGAGGCCACCCGCCTGGAGCAAAGCCTGCACAGTGCGGATCGCGAGGACTATGAAATGTCTGCGGTGGTGTCGGCCTGCGTCAGCGGTTATCGCAGCGCCTGGCCACAAACAGCCTTCGAGCTGGAACTGCCCGCAGGAACGGTTCCGGTGCGGGGATCGCCGGACCTGCTGGCGCAGCTACTGGACAAGCTGGTGGACAATGCGGTGGACTACAGCACGGCCGGACAGCCGGTGCGCATCGTCCTGCACCGGCTGGAGCAACGGGTGCAGCTGAGTGTGGTGAATGCCGGCCCCCTGCTGGCCGAAGGTCTGGCGGCGCGCCTGTTCAATGCCATGGTGTCCCTGCGCGAAGGCGATCAGGGTGGCGGCCTGCACCTCGGACTGGGCCTGTATGTTGCGCGGCTGATTGCGGAGTTCCATGGCGGCCGTATCGCTGCCCTCAACCGTCCCGACGGCAGTGGCGTGGAAATGCGGGTGACGCTGCCGATGGCCGTCGCGGGGGTGCCTTGATGCAGCCATGCAGCATTACCTGCGGGAGGGAAGCCCGATGAAGTACGTACTCGCCCTGGACCAGGGCACCACCAGTTCACGCGCCATCCTCTTCGATGGTCTGGGTCAGGTGCACGGTGTGGCGCAGAAGCAATTCACCCAGCACTATCCACAGCCCGGCTGGGTCGAGCATGATGCGGAGGAGATCTGGCGCACCCAGCTGGCCTGTTTGAAGCGTGTGCTCAAGCGTGCTGGCCTCCCGGCCGGCGCCCTGGCGGCCGTGGGCATCACCAATCAGCGCGAAACCACCGTGGTCTGGGACCGGGACACCGGGCAACCCCTTCACCGGGCCATCGTCTGGCAGGACCGGCGTACCGCCACTCATTGCGAGCGCCTGCGGGCCGAGGGCCTGTCCGGTTTCATCACCAGCCGCACCGGCCTGGTCCTCGATCCCTATTTCTCGGCAACCAAGATTGTCTGGATCCTGGATGAAGTCCCGGGTGCACGCGCGCTGGCCGAGCGTGGCCGGCTGGCCTTCGGTACCGTGGATACCTGGCTGGCCTGGAAGCTTTCCGCTGGCCGGCTGCATGTCACCGACGTGAGCAATGCTTCGCGCACCTTGCTCTACAACATCCACCGCCGGCAGTGGGATGCGGAACTGCTCGAGCTGTTCCGTATCCCGGCCTCCATGCTGCCAGAGGTTCAGCCTTCCTCGGGTCTCTTCGGACATGTGAGCACACGCTTGCTCAAGGACCAGGGGAACGGTGCCATTCCTATCGCCGGTATTGCCGGCGACCAGCAGGCGGCGCTGTTCGGTCAGGCCTGCAATCATCCTGGCATGGCTAAGAACACCTATGGCACCGGCTGTTTCATGCTGCTCAACACCGGCACCATCGCCATCCCCTCGACCAATGGTCTGCTGACGACCTGTGCTGCCGCGCTGACCGGGCAGCCGCAGCAATATGCCCTGGAGGGCAGCGTCTTCATGGCTGGCGCCGTGATCCAGTGGCTGCGCGACGAACTACGCATCATCCGTAGCGCAGCCGAAAGCGAAGCCCTGGCCGCTTCGGTGACTTCTACCGGGGGCCTGTACCTGGTGCCGGCTTTCACCGGTCTGGGGGCGCCACACTGGGATCCGCACGCACGTGGCTTGCTGATCGGCCTGACGCGGGGATCCTCTCGCGCCCATATCGTGCGCGCAGCGCTCGAATCCGTGGCCTACCAGACAGCCGAAGTCCTGCTTGCCATGGAGCGCGACGCCGGCCAGCCCTTGAGTGAACTGCGTGTCGATGGCGGCGCCTCGGGCAATGCCTTGCTGATGCAATTCCAGGCGGACCTGTTGGGGGTGCCGGTGGTGCGTCCACGGGTGACCGAAACCACGGCGCTCGGGGCGGCTTGCCTCGCCGGCCTGGCCACCGGCGTATGGCCGGACACCGATGCCATCGAGCGCAACTGGCAGGTGGCGGCACGCTTCGAGCCACGCATGAGCCGCGACGAGGCGGCCGCGAGCATGGCGCGCTGGCGCAGTGCTGTTGATCGTTCGCGTGATTGGGATCGGCCACCGGCCTGAGGCTTCGCTGCATCGCCATCGTCATTGCGACGTTATTGCGTCGTCAACGTTCTTGCGGGCGGCGAACCGGGCTGCGTGGCCTTGTGCCTGCGGCCGCAACCTTCGCCTACAATGACTGCGCTTGCGTATTCATGCCCAGGGACCCCCATGACCATATCCGTCGCCCACCTCGCCGAACTCCTTGCCGGCATTGCCCGTTCCCAGCAGGCCATCATCGATGCCGTCGAACGCGCCGATGGCGGCTGGCGCAGCACCCACCTCATCCCCATGCTGAATGTGGCGGCCAACACCCGCGCGCCGGACCCGCGCCTCCTCGACCTGCCCTCGCGCATTCTGCTGCGCTATCAGGGACGTGCCGCCGTCGACACGGAGGCCATCGTGGCCGACCTGGAACGCCTGTTTGCCCTGCCTCCTGGGGGTGGCCAGCCGGACCTGACGGCACCGGATGCTGCAGTCCCGCCTGCTGCACAGCGCTTTGCCGCCAAGGTGGCGGCCGCGACGGCGGCAAGGACCGCTGCACCCGCTGCGCCTGCTGCCGCGCCGGCAGCAGCGCCAGCACCCGCAAGCCCGCCCGCCGCATCGGAAGACAACCTCGATTTCAGCAAGCCGCGCTGATCCGCCTGCCAGCCTGAGCGTTGGGACCTGACATGGTGGTCCGGGACGATTCGACGCTTCAATATGACCTGGCCGTCATCGGCGGTGGCATCAATGGTGCGGGCATCGCCCGTGATGCCGCCGGCCGTGGCCTGTCGGTGCTGCTGCTGGAGCAACACGACCTGGCGTCGGCCACCTCCTCGGCCAGCACCAAGCTCGTCCATGGTGGACTGAGATATCTGGAGTACTACGAATTCGGCCTGGTGGCGCAATCGCTGGCCGAGCGCGAAACCCTGCTGCGTATCGCGCCGCACATCATTTGGCCGCTGCAATTCGTCATGCCGCATGAAAGCCATCTGCGGCCGGCCTGGTTGATTGCGGCCGGGCTGCTCCTCTATGACCATCTGGGGGGCTGGCGGCGTTTCCTGCCGGGCGGCCCGCTGCCGCGCTCGCGGCGTGTCCGTCTCGCGGCTGATGGACTGGGCGCCGGACTGAATCCGGCCTTTGACACCGGCTTCAGCTACTTCGACTGCTGGGTGGATGATGCCCGCCTGGTTCTGCTCAATGCTCGCAGTGCCGCCGACCATGGGGCTGACATCCGCACGCGCACCCGGCTGGTGTCGGCGCAACGTCTCGGGCATGCCTGGAGCCTGCAATTGCAGAGCGGGGCGCAGCAGTCGGAGGTATCGGCGCGTGTCCTGGTCAATGCTGCCGGGCCCTGGGTGCAGTCCGTGCTGGCGCAGCAACTGCAGCAAGCTGCCCGGGCCGGCGTGCGCCTGATACGCGGCAGCCACATCATCGTGCCGCGGCTGCACCCCGGTGGCCAGGCTTACATCCTGCAGAATCCCGACCGCCGCATCATCTTCATGAGTCCCTATGAAGGGGACTTCACCCTCATCGGCACCACCGATGTGCCACTCACCCCGGAGGAGC
>CAIPGJ010000676.1 GCA_903864555.1 uncultured Pseudomonadota bacterium
ACCTGGAGTGTTGCCAGGAAATGCCGGCCGGCCTGAGGATAGGCGTTGAAGGAGTTCCCCGCCCCATTCCGGATTGCATAGGTGTAGTACTGCTTGTTCAGAATGTTGTTGGCGGATACCGAGGCGGTCCACTCCGTGCGCTCATGCGAAAGCCTCAGGTCGAGAACGTTGAAGGCAGGCATTTTGGAAGGGAAGGAGTTCATCTGATCATTGTCATAGTATTGCTGGCCGACATGCTTGGCACTTGCACCTAGCTTCCACCTGTCGTCAAGCCGCAGTGTCATGCCAGCGTTAGCCAGGGCGTCCGGTACGAGGGGAACATGCTTGCCGGAAACGTCAATGCCTCCGATGGCACCACTGCGAAAAAGGGCGCTCGCCAGAGCCACGTTTGCAGTCAGGGAAACTGTTCGGCTTGCCTCCCATGCAGCGTCAAGCTCCAGTCCCCTGCGTCTGGTCGGAGGAAGATTGATATTTGCGAATGCAGGAAAGAAAAAGTAAATCTCGTTTTCGAGATTCATTGAATACAAGGTAGCTCGGCTTCGCAATGTTCCTTTGCGGAACTCAACACCAAGTTCGTTATCGCGGGAACGCTGTGGCTCCAGCAGCGTGATCATGGAATCAAATGCCGGGCCACCAAACTGGCTGTAGACCTCGTCCACAGTGGCAAATCTGAAACTCTGGCCAATGCGGGCAAATGCAGATGTACTTGGTAAGAACTCCTGTCGCAATGCAATTTCCCAAGCCGTCGGACGCCTCAGCTGGCTGCCATTTGCATAGGCAGCCGGATTGATGCGATCGACTGCAGACGTACGCGTCCGCTGCTGTCGATACCCAACCGAGAGTTTTGTGCGACTTCCAATTGCAGTCTGGTTTTGGATATAAAAGGCCGTGTTCTTTTGGTCTGCAATGACACGGGCGGTAGGACTGGACAGGGTTTCCATGGACGCAGCTCGACGGGACTCGTAGTCCCAGTCATCAACATCAAGCCCCGCCACCAGGCTGCTGGGGTATCCCCATACCTCGAATGGCAACTTTAGCCTTGGAGTAAGTGACCAAACACGGGTCCGAGTGTCCGTGTATGTATCAAATACGCCAAAGGTGTAATCGCGCAGGAGGGCGGCGCGAACGCTGTCCCTATATCCCAATTCAATAGCCAATTCGGCCTGACCTAAACGAAACGCTCCGCCTAAGCTCGCACGATGCCCGTCAAGGCTGGAATGGTCGCCCGGCCTCCGCGTACCTCTTGGATCGGACCCCAGTTCCGAAAAAGTACGCTCTCCAGGAAGGCGCAAGCTCTGGCTATCTGCACCGAACCGGAAGATCGCATGTCCACGACTACCATTGGCACGCAGTTCTCCATTTACATTGTTCTGCTCCACCCGATTGTTTTTGCGATAGTTGTTCGATGAATAGTCACTGAAATTCAGCCCCAGGGACAGCGGTGAAACACCGGTGTTTAATCCACCCTGAAGTTCCCTGGTTTCAAATGACCCCGTAGACAGCACCACCGTTCCCTTCGTTCGGCTAGAACCTGCGTCCTTGGTCACGATATTGATCGTGCCACCGGTTGCTCCTCCTCCGTAAAGGACCGCACCACTACCTCTCATGATTTCTATGCGCTCAATGCTTTCAAGCGGAATGGAGGACCAACGCGTAGCGGTGAGCTCGATTTCGGTAAGCCGCTGCCCATTGAGCAAGACTAGGGTGTTCTGGTCACCGGTTACCCCAAAGCCGCGCATGTCTATCTGACGGTCCGGACTGCCACTACTATCTCTGGTCGTAATGCCCGCCTCCTGTGCCAACAAATCAGGCAGGGTCCTGGCAGTATGGGCGGCAATCCGGTCCGCACGAATGATGGTGACGCCGACAGGTATCCCGAGCTCTCCTTCTGGAAAGCGAGTGGCCGTCACAACTACTGCTTCATCTGACGCCTGCGCACATATTGAAATAAGAATGGCGAGCGCAAACAGGCATTGCCTAGGGGAGGGAAACATTAAGTACTCCTTGGCCCGCATCCCCGCGGGCCGAAACGTGGCTGAAGAGGACGCCCTCCACGAGTTCGGCGTCCGCACGCCGCTCCTATCAGAGCGTCACTTTCGTCACAGGCCGGTCTCCGGGCTTGCGGAACCAGGCGCGTCGCCTTCCCATGGGTGGTGCCCACAGTGGCTTTGGATGACGCGCCCACACACGCTTACCGTTGCGGGGGCAGCACAGGAATGAGAGCCATGACCTAGCTCATGACCCTTTCACCTGTTTCCCGTTTCACCCCGGGTGGAAAAGAATCCAACCGGGACACCTGAACGAGTGCCAATATCTTATCAGTTTCGATTAAGTGACGTATTTGCATGAATCTACATTGAGAGTGAACCGTTAGACCTTGACTTTTCAGGGTTTTTGAAACTATAGTGCCCGCATGGAAAGTGAGTTATCCGCTCTCGAAACGAAAATCAGGCAAACCTTGGACCTGTGCCTTCGGCTGCGCGAGGAGAATCGGGAGTTGCGCCAGCAACTGGCCGATTCTGAGAGCGCTCGACGGGGTCTCGCTGAAAAAATTGACGGAGCCCGCACACGGTTAGAGGGACTCTTGCAACGCATTCCCGATTAAGGGATGAGGCATCTCTAGTATGGTTTTCTGAAACATGACCAAAGCAAAAACCCTAGACGTTGACATCATGGGCCGCAGCTACAAGGTAGCTTGCGCGGATGACGAACGGGAAAATCTTCTCAAGGCAGTGGCTTATCTCGACAACAAAATGAACGAGATCAAGTCAGCCGGCAAAGTGGCAAGCGCTGAACGGATTGCCGTGATGGCAGGTCTGAACATCGCCCATGAGTTCCTGGAATTGCACAACGATGCTGCGCAGCAAGCCTCCTTTGACATGGAGGCCCTCAAGCGTAGAATCAAATTGATGCAGGCCATGCTCGATCAAGCAATAGTTCCCCAGGAACGCCTGCTCTGATCGTGCAGGTCTCACTGATCGTCCCTGCGGTGTTTGCCTAGGTTCGTAGATTCTTGAACCAACATTGCTATCCTCGGTTGCAGACCCAAGTGTCACTGTGTGCACGTCCCTCATTCCCTGAATGCAGCCGGATGTACCTGACGTGACCGGAAAGCAACCATCTTGAACTGTGCTTTGGTTCAGGATCAGGACCTGGCGGCATCTGCGGGGACCTACTAAGCTGGGGCGCAGGCGTGAGTCTGCGCCCCTTTTTTCCGGAACCTGGCACGCCTCCTCATGAACAACAGCTACTGGTTAATGAAATCAGAGCCCGACGAATTCGGCATTGATGACTTTCTGAAATGCTCAACTAGGACCACGCCCTGGTTCGGGGTACGCAATTACCAGGCTCGAAATTACATGCGCGACCAGATGCGTCTCGGTGACGCGGTGTTTTTTTATCACTCGAGCTGTCCCGAACCCGGTATTGCCGGCATCGCGAAAGTGGCATCAACCGCATACCCGGACTCGACCCAGTTCGACCACAAAAGCAAGTACTTTGATGCAGCCGCGAGCACCGAAAAGCCTCGCTGGATGCATGTAGACATCAAATTGGTCCGCATAACAAAGTTTGTCCCTCTGACTGAATTGCGAAATCATCCCGAACTCGCCAGCATGCGACTTTTACAGAGAGGCAACCGCCTGTCCATCACACCCGTTGAGCCGACGGAATGGCTTTTCATCACTCGCACCCTGATGAAGCTTGCCGTATTGTAGAAACCAGCCATGAAACTTCAGAACGACACCCTTATAAGGGCACTATTGCGTGAGCCCACACCTTACACACCAGTATGGTTGATGCGTCAAGCTGGACGTTACCTGCCCGAGTACACTCGCCTTCGCAGCAAGGCTGGCAGCTTCATGGGGCTGGCAACATCGCCTGCGATGGCGACAGAAGTTACGCTGCAACCCCTGGACCGCTTCCCGCTGGACGCGGCGATACTGTTTTCCGACATACTCACGGTACCCGATGCCATGGGACTGGGGCTGTACTTCGAAGAGGGCGAAGGCCCACGCTTTCATCACACCGTGCGTGATGCGGCCGCCGTCGCAAGTCTCCGGCAACCCGACCCAGCTGTGGAATTGCGCTATGTGATGGATGCTGTCTGCGAGATTCGGCGAGCCCTCGCAGGTCGTGTACCACTGATAGGTTTTTCGGGTAGCCCCTACACACTAGCTTGCTACATGGTGGAAGGTCGCGGCAGTTCGGAATTTCGCAACATCAAGTCCATGCTTTACAGTGAACCACTGCTTTTGCACAGCCTGCTTGAAGCAAATACCCGTGCCATTATTGCTTACCTCAATGCCCAGAACGAATCAGGACCCCAGGCGATAATGATCTTCGATACTTGGGGCGGCAGTCTGTCGCATGGCGCCTACCGAGAATTTTCGCTGCGTTACATGGAAGAAATTATCTCGGCGC